>JAZRSE010000163.1:0-2053 GCA_045651305.1 Candidatus Scatosoma sp.
CATGTCGTTCTGTGAGCCAAGGAGTTGAATCTATCAATTGTCTTCCTAAGACCGCTTGGCCTCCGACTTGATAACGCCCTGCCAAGCGTATTAAACCTGCGTTTTAGCGGCGTGGAGAATACGTCTTTCTTGTTCAATATGGATTTGAAAGGGGTATGCCTTGCGGCAGGTAGCGCCTGCGCGAGCGCGTCGGTAAAGCCCAGCCACGTGTTGACGGCAATGGGCTTGACGGAGGGCGAGGCACGGGAAAGCGTGCGTTTTAGCTTTGGGAAAGAGAACACGGAAGAGGAAATTTTGCAAGGCGCTTTGCTCACGGCAGAGTTCGTGCAAAAGTTGCGTGGATAAATTACCAAAAAAAATCGAAGAAAAAGGAAAAAACATACCTGCGAAATTGTTTACTAATCGCACGGAATATGTTATAATACAAATAGGATAAAAATCGGAGGTAAAATTATGGCACACGTTATTACGGACGAATGTTTGGCTTGCGGCGCTTGCGAAGAAACCTGCCCTGTTGGAGCAATTTCTTTGGGCGATAACGGTATCTACGTAATCAACGACGAATGCGTTGATTGCGGTGCTTGCGAAGACGGATGCCCCGTTGGCGCAATCAAAGCGGAATAATCCCGATTAAGAAAAGAAAAACGCCGACGGCAAGTCGGCGTTTTTTCGTGTAAAAAAACCCAAGCGAAGTTCGCTTGGGGCGCGTGAGATTATTCCTGCGTGGGGTTTTCCATATCCTCGTCCGTCGGCAGGTGTTCGCACGCTTGTTTTACTCGGTTGAGATAGCCCCGTGCCCAATTTGCAAGGCCCGTCAACTTTTTAATCAAACCGAGCGTCAGCTTTTTAATAAGTTCCACAAAAAGAGGAACTACGTAGCCGACAAGACGCAACAACTTTAACAATTTGGCTTTCATAAACAATCTCCTTTCCGAAAAAATTTTTCAGCCGAGAAAGTGTTTGCGCCGCCGTGGGAGAAAAAACGGGGAGAGATAGTCCGTTTTTGCCCGTTGCTGTGGTATTATACCACGAAGTAAGCCGTTGTCAAGCGTACACTTTCACTTTTTTTATAAAAAAGCGAAAAAATTTTTTCACGGCAGGGGAAAAGGGCAAAGTGCCTTGACTTTCTTCCCGTTTTGCGGTATAATAAGTGGAGATGGAGAAAAGTATGATTATTTTGGGTATCGACCCTGGGCTTGCTACGCTTGGCTACGGGGTAATTGAAAAGGACGATAGAGGGAATTGCCGCGCGATTGACTGCGGCGTTGTCGTCACGCCCAAAGAAGAGGGTTTGCCCGTGCGTTTGGCGCAGCTTGAAGAGGGTTTGCAAAAAATCTTGCAACAATTCAACCCCGACGAAATCGCGATGGAAGAACTCTTTTTCTCTAAAAACATCACGACGGGTATTGCGGTGGCGCATGCTCGCGGCGTAGCCTTATTGACTTGTGTGAAAGCATGCGGAAGATTGTACGAATACACCCCCATGCAAATCAAGCAAGCGCTTACGGGCTACGGGAAAGCGGAAAAGAAACAAATTCAATCGGTAGTGGCGTCCATGTTACATTTGCAAAGCATACCCAAACCCGACGACGCGGCGGATGCGTTGGGGATTGCGCTTTGTCACGGATTTTCAAGTAAGTTTGGCGAGTTGTTTGCCGTAGGCAATATGACGAGAGCCAAGGGCAAAAACGCCGTGCCTGCAAGTGCCTATCAAGAACTGATGATGGCGGGGGCGAAACAGAGTAAGCGCGGAAAATCTAGCGGCGGTTTTTCGTCCGCAACTACGGCGAACGCCTTGCAAAACGCAACGGGTATAAGCGGCGTAACGGGGGTAGGCAGAGCATCTGCTCCGTCACTCAAAAAAGGAAAATAATAGGTGAATTATGATAGCATATTTAAGGGGTAGAGTATTAACGACCACGGCGGAAACGGTGATTGTAGACGTCAACGGCGTGGGGTATGAATTGTATTGCACGGGCAGCGTGTTCCGCAAGCTCACCGTTGGTGCGGTGACGGAGTTGTACACCTACTTGCAAGTAAAAGAAGACGGCAT
>JAZRSE010000164.1:0-8777 GCA_045651305.1 Candidatus Scatosoma sp.
CTGTCCTTAAATTTGTTCTTGCGAAGCTTGAAGAAATTGCAGAAGCTCTCGTTTTCTTTTCGTCTCTTGACGAGATTCCTCGAAAACATTCTGAAGAACACGAAAAATATCAACGTGGCCGACGCGATAATATAAAATACGGTAAATATCGCGTTATCCCAGAAAAACCCTACGATAGTGTATATCAGCACGAGCGCAAAATAGGTCCACGCGAGAAAATTTCCGAGCTTATCGCTTCCGTTTCTTCCGTACATAAAGCGATAAAGCTTGTTTTTTATCTTACCCATAAAACCCTTAAAAGTTCCTTTCGATCTTTTTTACCGCTTATTCGGTACGGAGCGCAATAACAGGGTCTTTCTTCGCCGCCGCACGCGCAGGGATAAGTCCGCTTATAAGCGTCAAGCCCACGCTCACGCAGACCATAATAAACGCCGACATAACAGGCAACGCCGCAAGCGAATTCAAGCCTGTAAGCGCACCGAGAATCGCGTTCACCGCGATAGACAAAAGATAGGTGACGCCTACGCCGAAAAGCCCCGACGCCAAGCCGATAATAAACGTTTCCGCATTGAAAAGGTTTCTAATATCCTTCTTTCTTGCGCCAAGCGAACGCAATACGCCGATTTCCTTCGTACGCTCTACCACCGATACGTACGTGATAATGCCTATCATTACCGAGGACACGATAAGGGAAATTGCCGTAAACGCCACAAGTACGTAGGTGATGGCGTTGAGCATCGTTTCCACCATCGTCATCATCATACCTACCATATCGGTATAACGCACTTGGTCTTCCTTTTCGTGCGTGTTGTTCCACGTGTCAAGGTACGCCAAAACGTTTTCTTTGCTTTGGAAATCTTCCGTGTAGATTTGGATACCGCTAACCGTATCCAAACCGCCCACCGCGCGAAGAGCCGTATTGCCCATAAGATAGTACGCCGTGTCGTTCTTCACATAGTAACTGTCAAGCGTTTCCGCCGCGCGCTTGAAATACTTTGCATTTTGCATAGCAAATGCGCTAAGCTCCGCCGCCTTTGCGTTCCACTCGTCCGTACCAGGCGCCAACTCGGCAAGTTCCGTCGAAAGCACCGTCAACTGCGAAGTAACTTCTAACTGCATAGCAATATCCTGCGCGAGTTGCGATTGCATATTGATTTTCAAAAACTCGTTATACAACTGCTCCGTAAAATACAAACCGCTACCCAAGCAACCGTAGTTAAGCCCCTCTTTCAAACGCACGACGCCTACGACTTTCACGTCGATACCGCTTGCCTGCCACTCGCTTTGTTCGTACATACCGTCGTATTCGTAGAGGTAGGAGGACGCCATATCCGTCGTCTGCGTGTACACCGCGTCGTTTCCTTGCAAGTAGAACTCTTTGCCTATGATATTGTTAAAATCAATGTACGATTCTTCCAAATCGTCCGCCGTTTCGTCGCCCGAGGGGAACAAATCCATAAACGTATCTTGGTTCATAAGCCCAAGTTGTGCAAGTGTCAAATCGGTGACGTCGTTGTTTTGCCCAACCACGAAAAGCGCCTCGTTGTACGCCGTCGGGAATCTACTGTTTGCGCCAACCAAATCGTACTGCGTTTTAACGTAGGAAAGGTATTCCTCCCCGTTTACGTCCGTCGTCCCAGGGATTCTCCCATAGATTGCGCCAAGCATCGGCACCAATCTTGCAAGCTGCGAGTATTGCGCGTCCTGCTTGCCAAGCTCCGTCGTGTAGTGCGATTTGATAGAAGAAAGGGACACGTATCTATCCGCTTGTTCCGTTTCCCCCTCCAAGGTTATCCCCACCTTCGTAAAGAGGTTGTTGGAAAAATCAATGCCCGTATCGTACACAATCGCCGCGTAATCGTCCTTGGACATATTGTTGATATACGTAAGGTATTCGTTGGAAAGATTGTTGGTGACCGTCATACCTTGCGCCATATTCGTCAAGAAAGAGTTTACGTACACTCTATCCCCGATTTGGCTTAAATCGGGCATTTCGTCCGCCGAGGACATACCCGTAATAATGCTTTCAATATCCATCGTCGTTTCCGTAATTTCAATGGGGTTTGCCGAAAGCATATCCTCTTCCGTCTTTAAGATGAAATTGTTAAAGCCGTTGGAAAGCGCAAGCACCAAGCAAACGCTTATAATACCGATACTGCCTGCAACGCTCGTAATTGCCGTGCGCCCTTTTTTCGTCAAAAGGTTGCGTGCGGAAAGCCCAAGCGCCGTCCTAAACGACATCGCCGCGCGTTCCTTTTTCTTCTTTTTCGAAACGGGTGCTTGCTCTTCTTTTTGCTCTTCCTCAAAAGCGTACTCTTCCGTCGGCTCGTACGGGTTGCTATCGTCGATTACCAAACCGTCTTGCAAACGCACGATACGGGTGGAATACTGCTCGGCAATTTCAGGGTTATGCGTAACCATAATAACCAAACGCTCGCCTGCGATTTCGCGGATAAGCTCCATAATTTGCAAGCTCGTCGCCGTATCGAGTGCGCCCGTCGGCTCGTCTGCGAGCAAGATTTCGGGATTGTTTACAAGTGCGCGCGCAATCGCCACACGTTGCATTTGTCCGCCCGAAAGTTGGTTGGGGCGTTTGTGCAATTCCTTGCCCAAGCCCACCTTTTCAAGCGCCTCTTTCGCGCGTTGTCTTCTCTCCGCTTTGGAAATGCCTGCAATCGTCAAAGCAAGTTCTACGTTGCCAAGCACCGTTTGGTGAGGGATTAAGTTATACGATTGGAAAACGAAACCGATACGGTGGTTTCTATATACGTCCCAATCCCTGTCCTTATAATCTTTCGTGGATTTTCCGCAAATCACCAAATCCCCGTCCGTATAATGGTCCAATCCGCCGATAATATTAAGGAGCGTCGTCTTGCCGCAACCGCTTGGGCCAAGTACGGAAACGAACTCGTTTCTACGGAAATTAAGCGTAACGCCCTGCAACGCGTGCACGACGTTATCCGCCACTTTATAGTCCTTTTTAATCTCTTTTAATCGTAACATTTCTCTCCCCTCACCCTTTACTTTTCTTCATTTTTCATTTCGACAACTACGTCGTTCATCAAATAAATAAACCTCTCAAAGTCGTCGCACATACGGAAAAATCTCTCTTCGCCAAAGCGCCCTACCGCTCTATTCAAGAAACAAAAACATTTATCCAAATCCTCGCCGTACTTTTCCAAAACGCCGTCGGCAAGCATTATGTAGGCAATTTTCTTATCCACGTCGTCGGCAACGCGTTGTACGACGCCCTGCTCTTCCAAACGGTTGACGATTTGCGACACCGCCGAACGGGTTATCCCAAGCAAATCGGCAATTTCCGTGGAAATCAAACGTTTACCCTCGTACATTGCCGAAACGATTTCGCTAATCAAGCGCAACTCCGTATCGTTATAATGCGTTTTTCCGTCGTGGAAAATAATACGATTTCTCGCTTTCATCATCGAAAATATTTTGGCAAGATACGCCTCCTCTTTGCTTTGCGATATCCTTTTAAGACAGGTATCCTTTTTCTCCTTTTTCATAGCCCCTCCGCTTGCTTAATAAATTAACAATATTATTATATCACGAATACGAATTTTGTCAAGCGGAAAACAAATTATTCTCTTACTTTTCGCAATTTTTCATTATCCATTTTTATCCTTTCCATTTTTCACAAAGGAAAAAGATTTTTCGATTATTTTAGGGAAAAGCTTGTCAAAGGGAAGAAAAAGTGATACAATAGGTAGGAAATAAAACTTACGCCGACACGCGCGTATATATTATAGGTGTTTAGTATGTCTATCACGGAAAATTTATCGACATTTTTAGAAAACTCTCTTACCGCCTACCACGCAAGGGATAACGTCAAAGCGAAACTGCTCGAACAGGGCTTTGCGCCCCTTTCGCAAGCGCAGGATTGGGAAATTTGCGAGGGCGGAAAATATTTCGTAGAACGCGGAGCAAGTATCATCGCTTTTACCGTAGGCGAACTTGAACATTTCATCTACAAAATCGTAGCGGCGCACCTCGATTCCCCCGCGCTTAAATTGAAAGAAAACCCCGAAAAGCAAACGGGCAACGTCCTCACCTTAAATACGGAGCGTTACGGCGGTGGGCTTTGGTACACCTTCTTTGATAGACCATTGAAAATCGCAGGGCAAATCGTAACCAAGCAAGAGGGAAAATTGATTGCAAAAACGGCGGAATCCGCCTTCCTTGTCAATATCCCCTCCCAAGCCGTGCATATTAACCGCAGCGCAAACGAAAATTTCGCCGTTAGCTTGCAAACGGATTTGCAACCGTTATTCGCATTGGCAGGCGACGAACAATCGTTTATCCAAGCCGCTTTCCCCGGTGAAGAGGTAATCTCCTACGACTTGTACGCAGTCAACGCAGAAAAGCCCTATCTTTTCGGCAAGGACGACGCGTTTTTCGCATCCCCCCGTATCGACAACTTAACAAGCGTGGCGGCGGCGCTCGAAAGCTTGCTTTCCGCCAACACCAACCGTGGCGTTTGCGTAGCGGCATTTTTCCACCACGAGGAAATCGGCAGCAAGTCTATGCAGGGCGCAGGCGGAGATTTCTTGCAAAAAACGCTCCATAGAATTGCGTTCTCCCTCCGTTTTGACGACAACGAATACAACAAAGCGCTTGCCTCCTCCTTCTTCGTGTCGGTGGATAACGCGCACGCGCAACACCCCAACCACCCCGAAAAGAGCGACCCTACCAATAAGACGGCGCTTGGCGGCGGTATCGTCATTAAGCACCACGCTTGCGGCGCATACCTCACCGATTCTCTTTCGAGTGCAACGCTTAAAACGGTGTTTGACAACGCAGGCGTAGCACATCAAGCGTTCTTCAACCACTCGGACGCAAAAAGCGGTTCTACCCTCGGCGTATCGGCGTTGACGAGCGTAGGTATGCTCGGCGCGGATATCGGCATAGCGCAACTTGCTATGCACTCTGCTTGCGAGAGCTTTGCCATTAGCGATTATCAATCGCTCACCGACGGCTTGACGGCGTTCTATTCCTCCGATTTCTTTATTGAAAACGACAGCGTAACCATTGAATAATATAGCTTAAAAACAAAAAAGACGCAACCATGGTTGCGTCTTTTTCTATTTTCTTTTACGTTTCTTATTTTACAAACGCTTTGAAAGCAAGGTACACTTCATATACGTCCGCTTTGGAAACGAGTTCGAAAGGCGAGTGCATAGAGATTACGGGTACGCCGATATCAATGGTGTTGATATTCATATTCGCAATATATTTCGCTACCGTACCGCCGCCGCCAACGTCTACTTTACCCATTTCGCCCGTTTGCCAAATAACGCCGTTGTCGTCGAAAAGTTTACGCAAATAGCCGATAAATTCCGCATCGGCGTCGTTCGAACCGCCCTTACCTCTTGCCCCCGTGAACTTGGTAATGCCTGCGCCGCAAGACACGTATGCGGAGTTAAGCTTTTCGCATACTTCGGGGAAATTGGGGTCGTAACCAGCGTTTACGTCCGCGGAAAGGCACATAGAGTTTGCACGGATAGCCGCCGACGTCACGTTAAACGAACGAGCAATTTCGTCAATCAAATCGGTGAACAACGCGCATTGCATACCCGTCGTACCTTCGCTGCCGATTTCCTCTTTATCCGCAAGGATAACCATAACGGTATGCTTGCTATCTTCCTCGTCGAAAAGCGCCGTGAACGCAGGATAGGAGCATACTCTATCATCGTGGCCGTACGCGCCCAAAAGCGCTCTATCAAAGCCGATATCCTTTGCTTTGAACGCAGGTACTACGCAAAGTTCCGCGCTCAAAAAGTCCTCTTCCGCCATACCGTACTTTTCATTGAGGATTTTCAAAAGATTTTCTTTCACCGTCTTATCCTTATCGTCGTTTGCCGCCGTATAAGGGATATTGCCAAGCCAAATATTCAAATCTTCGCCGCCAAGCCCTTCGCCAAGCGGTTTTGCGTTTTGTTTTGCCGCCAAGTGCGGGAGCAAATCGCTAATATAGAATACGGGGTCGTTTTCGTCCTCGCCCACTTTCACGTTAATCACGCTGCCGTCTTTCAACGCAACCGCGCCGTGCAAGGAAAGAGGCACATCCGCCCATTGATATTTACGGATACCGCCGTAGTAATGCGTCTTTGCAAACGCAATACCGTCGCTTTCGTAAAGGGGCACTTGCTTGAAGTCGATACGAGGGCTGTCGATGTGCGACGCCAAAATACGGATACCGTTTTCCGCTACGTCCTCGCTACCGATTTTGATAAGATACAAATTTTTACCGCGGTTGTCGTAGTAAACCTTGTCGCCTGCCTTTAACTTTTGACCGAATTTGAAAGGCTTGTAACCCTTTTCAATCGCCGCCGCTTTCGCAAAAGCGCAAGCCTCGCGTTCCGTTTTACCCTCGTCAAGGAATACTTTGTAACCCTCGGCGTAATCGAAGATTTCCTTCAATAATTTTTCGTCCGCCTTTTCATAGACGTTCGTTCTTTTGTACGATAAAGCACTCATTTATATAAACCTACCTTTATTATTTTTCCTATTTTAATGTAAAAAGCCTTTGATGATTTGTTCTTCCGCTTCCTTTTCCGTCAAGCCCAAAGTCATCAATTTAATAAGCTGTTCGCCTGCGATTTTACCGATTGCCGCCTCGTGGATAAGCTCCGCGTCAATATTGTTCGCCGCAAGACAGGGCGCCGCCGTAACCGACGCGTCGTCCATAATAATCGCGTCGCACTCGGTATGTCCGTAGCAAGGCGCGTTGCCGTTCATCGTCGATACAAAACGTTGCAACGAGTTATCCGCCGCCACCGAACGGGAAACGATATCCGCGCGGCAACCCGTTCCGTTCATATCCACGATAAAATCGGTGTCCGCCGTTTGTTTGCCGTGCGTGTATAATTTTTCTTTGACGATAAAGCTTGCGCCTGCTTTCATATCCGCGCGCGTAATGCGTTTCGTCGAATCCACGCCCTTGATTTGCGTCGTTTCCATTTCCATATACGCATTTTCGTCCAAATGCACCACCGTTTCGGGGTTCATCACGTTTTTGCCTTCGCCCTCGCCCGAACCGTAATGCTTTTCTACGTACCTTACTCTTGCGTTCTTGCCAACGTAGAAGGTGTGTACGCCGTCGTGACGGGATTCCACCTCCTTGCCGCCGCAGTTATGAATACCGCACCCTGCGACAATCACTACGTCTGCGTCCTCGCCGATATAAAAATCGTTATACACCATTTCTTGCAAGCCTGCTTTACTGATGATAACGGGGATATGCATACTCTCGTTTTTCGTGCCCGGTTTGATGATAATATCAATGCCAGATTTTCCGTCCGTCTTGGTCACTATATCAATATTCGCCGTCGTACTGCGCGCAGAAGATTCCCCGTTTTTACGGATATTGTACGCGCCGTCGGGTACGCCGTGCAAATCGGCTATTTGCATAAGTAAATCTTTTTCGATTGCGTCCATACCCTTTCTCCTTACATTTTCTCCGTCAAAACTCGGCAAGCCTCCGTGCCCAAAAGTTTGGGCAATACGTCGTCTTTTTTGCCCTCTTCACGCACCTGCCCGTCGGCAATCACCACCACTTTGTCCGCAATGTTCAAAATACGTTCTTGGTGGGAGATAATCAAAATGTTCCCTTGCGTCTTTTCGTGCATCTTTTCAAATACTTTGATAAGGTTGCCAAAACTCCACAAGTCAATCCCTGCCTCCGGCTCGTCAAACACCGAAAGCTTGGTACTGCGCGCCAAAATCGTAGCGATTTCGATACGCTTTAACTCACCGCCCGAAAGGGAGGCGTTTACCTCTCTGTCGATATAATCCCTCGCGCACATACCCACCTCGGAAAGATAGGCGCACGCGTCGGCAATTTTAATATTTTTCCCTGCGGCGATATTGATTAAATCGCGCACCGTCATACCCTTAAAACGCACGGGTTGTTGGAAAGCATACGAAATGCCCTTTTGCGCGCGCTCGGTAATAGACAAAGCCGTGATGTCCTCTCCGTCCAAATAAATACTGCCCGACGTGGGCGTTAAAATACCTGCGATGAGTTTCGCAAGCGTGGATTTACCGCCGCCGTTAGGGCCCGTGAACGCAACGAAACGTTCGTCCAAGGTCAAAGATACGTCTTTGATAATATATTTTTCTTTGCCGTCCTCTTTTACGGCGTAGCTTACGTTTTTAAGCTGTAACATACTTTTGTATTTCCTTCACTTTCTCTTATACTAAATATACCTCTTTTTCCGTCCCCTTAAACGCCGCGAAGTTAAATCGTCGTTTCGTCGTCCGTGCGATAGGAAGAAAAAGTGCTTTTCCCAATTATATTGCCGTTTGTATGGATTGTGGGATACGTCCACGCTATATCTTGAAGATAAATTTCGCTATTGAGCGCAACCCCGTTTACCGAACGCATATCCAAAACGGACGTGCCGTTGCCAATCCCCACAAACGTAATTTTCTTCGCTTGGGGTAGCGCCACAGTTTGTATCTCTACTTTCCCTTGGTGCAACGCAATATTCTTTTCCGTTTGCATAACGCTCGTCTTGGGGTGCAAGGTGAGCGTGTATTCCGCTTGCCCGTCAACCATATCGCCAAAAGCGTAATCGGCGCAGGCGTACACCTTCCCCGCCCCGTTGCCGCTCGTCAAACGCACGGGCGAAATGGACGTTTCCGCTACGGCAGGCACGGCGTATTGCCACTCTTTGCCAAAATCTTTCACGGGCAAATCTATCGTGTGCAAAGCGTAGAAATCGCTATTCCCTTTGCCAAACCACTCGCGATAAAGA
>JAZRSE010000165.1:0-3503 GCA_045651305.1 Candidatus Scatosoma sp.
TTCAACGTCTACAATCGTCAAATCGAACGTCTTGGTGTGGCGGCCGAATTTAATCGTTACGGTGTATTCACCAGGGTCACGCAATTTCAACTTCAAGCAGTTGATATACGCGCTATATTCGTTAAGCGATTCGTCAACCGAGCCAGCATCCATATACCACGCTCTAGCTTTCGAACCGTCTTTGTTTACGAACGAGAATTCGAAATCGTCCGTGGTCACAAAGTTCGAGTTTGCCGTGATGGGCATAATATCGCCAAGGTGGAAGTACGCATACGTGCCTTCGTCAATCGTAAGCGATTCGCCAATAAGCACTTCTTCGTTGATAACCCATTGGTACGCCTCGGGGAAATCGTGAGACGTTACGTAGTAGAGATTAAAGCTCGTAGGAATCAACGATTCTCTGGGATAAGGAGACGTGAACGTTCTTACGCCAGAGTGTTGCGCTACGCTATACGTATAGAAGGAAGGATTTGCCGTTGCTTTCTTCGTCAAGCCTTCTACATCTTGCGTTTCTTCGTTGAACGTATATTCAAGGTCGCTATCGTTTTCGTAATCACGATATACTTCTACCTCGAATTCCGACCAGTCGATAATCATATCCGCATTTACAGTGAACGCCGCTTTTACGTGGTAAAGTTCTACCTCTACCATCCATTCGCCTGCGTTATCGCTGCCTTCGCTTGCTTTCTTCGCGTTTACAGAATAATACGTGTACGCAAACGTATATTTGCCCGTTGCTTCGTCGTAATCGTCCGTAGCGTCGCTAACGTGTACGCCTGCTTTCATTTGGCTATAAAGCGCACCCAACATATTTGCAATCGAGCTGGTGTCTACGTCCGTACCAGGAACAATGCTGCCAGGGATATAGTTATAACCCTTCAAGAATTGTGCCGCGCTCATCATAGGTTCAAGTTCGCGCAAAGGATTTTCGGAGAAACCGCCAAGTTTTACGCCGAAGAATTCTTCTTCACCTACTTTTTGGTGCCATTGTTCTTCAACGTCAAGGAAGTTGCCGTTCTTATCAAACGATTTGTAGTTTATGTACGATGCGTCGTTACCAAGAACGAAATATACTTCGTTGGTGCCACCGCTTTCAAGCACGCCTTTGCCCGTACCGCCGTAAACGGATTCCGTAGCTACTACCGCGCCGTCGATAACCTTATAATCGTTTGCTTGTGCAGCTGCAAGTACCGCTTCGATATCGGTGATTTCAACTTCTACGATGTTATCGCCGCATACCGTACAATCGCCTGCTGCGTTCAAAACGTGCGCTTCTTTACCGCTAACTTGGTCTTTGTGTTCGCACAAAGCTGCGTGCCAATGGTACTCTTCATCGCTCGTCCATTTGCTATCGAAGTAGTGTTCGTGGATGTCTTCGATAGTGTACTTACATACGTCGCAATCGCCGTCGTTGTTTTCGTCAACGTGCGCCGCAACTTCGTCGCCTGCTACGATGTGTCCGCAATCCGCAGCGTGCCAGTGGTTGGTGCAGTCTACCGTCCAGTCTTCGCTATACGTATGCTCGTGGTCGGTGTACGTACAAACGTCGCAAGCGCCGTCGTTGTTGTTATCAACGTGACCTTGTTTCGCTTCGTCCTCCGCGTCATCGCAAGTAGCTTGGTGGAAGTGACCTTCTGCATCATACGTCCAGTCTGCACTATACGTATGTACGTGCGCGTCGTCTTCTTCCCCACACGCCGCTGCAAACGCGCCCACGCTGAGCGTCGCTGCGGTGAGTAAGAGAATAGATTTCACTCTTTTTTTCATTTTAAGAGCCTCCCTATAATAATTTTTCCTTTTTATATTTATAAACACCTATAATTTTACCCAAAAAAACGTTTGAGAAATGCCAAAAACCAGGTCAAATACCCGCATTTGCCCGTTTTTGGATAAAAATATCGATTTTATAACAACATTATACAACACAAATCAAGAAAAATCAAATAATTTTCACAAGATTTTCAAAATTTTATCTAAATTGTACTTATTGGCGCACAATTTCTACACTTCTTCTTATTCGTAATACGCGCAAGCGAACAACCAGCCGGAATCCCCTACCGATTGGTAGTTTATTCCGTTTATGGGGTTCTTCTCTATCGAGCCTTGGCCGTCGTAGAAGAACATTTGCTTTTCACAATACCCTAAAAGGAATTCTTGCAATTCCGCCGTTACCGCCACCATACCGTCGTCGTTGGCGTACGCTTGATAACCCTCGTGCCCAATCAAACCTTCAGGGCATCTACGGCAATCTCTACTACACGACGTACAATCGCTCGTACAAGCCCAATCCGTGTTGCCTTGGGCGGATGCGTGACAAGGACAATTGTTAACGCAATAGTATTGGAATTGTATCAAGTTCGTATGCCCTTCGATGAAATGTTTATAATTCTTCCCTTTGAAACTCAATGCGGAGTTGATAATTACCGTTTCGCCCGTCATCGGGTTTTGACCGTATTCTACCATTGTAAACGGTCTATCAAGGAATCGGCCTGCGGTAGTGATATTCGCATACAAAATCGGGCCGTAACCCTCCGTTGCCGCATACTTCGTTTTATCGTAGACGTGATAGAATCCGTCGCCGCCTTTTTCGATTTCCCAAAGCTTGAATCTATCTTCGTCAAACACGTACGTATTCGAGTTATATTGATACTCGGGATATTTCAGCGTTTCGCCCTTATGTTGGTGATTTTCCACATTGTACGTAGAGAAATCGAATTGGGGAACAACCGCGCCGCCGCCCGACGCGCTGCTTGAACCGCCAAGCTCGAAATCGCCGTCACGTTTTACCGCAAAGGTAACGGTGATGGGATATTTATTGTTTTTCGAATCGGCTTTTACTGCAAACGTATAAACCACTTGTCCGCCCGAGCTAATGTTCTCGTCCGCGATTTGTACGTTATGCACGAAGTTAATCGTGTAACTGCCGAACGTACCGCCGTCGTCTATCGTGCCGAGAGGGTATTTATACTGCGAGCTGCCACCGTACACTTCGATATACGGATTGATATTATCCGCCGTCGTGTCCGCCCAGCTTTCAATGGTGTACGTACCACTTCTATCGGGTGCGTATTGGAAGAAAATTGCATCCTCCGACGATTGAATTACCGCGCTATATACGCCCGTTTTATCAAAGTGCAAACAATCGTAAAGACCCGTGCCCGTACCCGTTACGCGGTTGAGCGTATATAAATCGAGCACGATATTTCTATTATAATTGGTCGCCTTATGCGTATTGGGGTCGTACGTGTATTCGTTAGGAACTGCGGAAAGGGTTACCCTATAATCGCCGTTCAAACCGTCTATTCTCGCTACGCCGCTCTTATCCACGGGGGCTTGGAACACACCGCCCGTTTCCAAATCCGTCCAACGCGCCCACATATCCATACGCGGGGAATACGGTTGACCGTTCGCGCGTAAAGTTACGGTGAAGTCGTTGGTCGGGTCGTCGTCCAATTCGGGGGCTACGGGTGCGTTAGAATCGCCGTTGCCGCCACCGCCGCCCG
>JAZRSE010000166.1:0-15855 GCA_045651305.1 Candidatus Scatosoma sp.
GCACAATCGTTTGGCGATATGACGTTCGATTATATCTACGCGACCAAGATGGGCACGGTAGAACAAATTGAAAAGGCAAACGAAACGTATAAAGAAGTACAAGACGAAATCGAAAAATACTCCGCTTATGCAGATTTGCAAAAGGCGATGGAATATTACTACCGCACGGGCAGCACGGAAATCTTTGACGAGTACCGTGACCAATACAACAAATCGAAGGGCGAAAAGTTCGACGAATTCGTGAAGATGTTTGCAGAGGGCGGTAAGTTCTACGGCAAGATGGAAAGCAGCTTGACGGCGCGCGTTGGCAAGATGTCCTCGGCGGACGAAGAGGCGATGAAAGAGGCTTGGACGAACGCTTTGCGTAAATACGTGGAAGAAGAAACGGCGGACGAAACGGGCTTGAAACCTTGGCTTAAATGGATGTTAATCGGCATCGGTGTCGGTATCGTAGCGGCAGGCGCGGTGGTTACGGCGCTTACGTTGAAGAAAAAGAAAGCGAAGAAAGCCGAGGCGGAGGCAACGGTAAACGCTTATAAGCGCAAGAAGATTGACACGACGGACGACAAATCTATCGACGTGTACGCAAACGACGAGGCGGAAGAAACGACGGAAGAAGAAGTTTCTAACGAAATCGAAGAATAAAAGAATAAAAAGATAAAGAAGGTCGCACCCTAACGGTGCGGCCTTTTTTCATAAAAAAATAGAAAAACTTATAAAAAAATACGAAAAGGCAGTAAAAAACGGTTTACAAATTTCTTATTTCTTAATATAATATAGCAGTCCTACCAAATAAGGAAAATGATGAGGAAGAAAATTATGGCAAGATACGTTATATGTCCCAGATGCGAATTGAACTTTATTGACGCTGACGAACAAGAGTATTGCGAGGTTTGCGTGAAGGAGTTGCTTGGCGAAAAGACGTTCTCCGACGACATTGAGGCGGAAGAGGCGGCGGAAGAAACGGAACTTTGTCCCGTTTGCGGTGAAAACTACATGGCGTTCGGCGAAAAGATGTGCGAAGACTGTAAGAGAAAGACGCAATACGAGGAAGAGGAAACGGAAGAAGACGAAGACAAGGAAGACGCTTCGTGGCGTAGTTACTTGGACGACGAAGAAGACGAGGTAGACCTTGGTATCCCCGATTCCGAGTTCGACGAAGAAGAGGAAGAAGAGGAAGAAGAGGAAGAAGAGACGGAAGAAGACGATTTCGAATACGTTTCGGCGGACGATTATTACAATATGGACGACGATGACGACGACGATGATGACGACGACGATTTCGACGACGACACCGCGCCCACGCCCAAGAGCGGCTCGAAGAGAAAGAGAAAGGACGACGATTTCTAATTCTCCACAATAAAAAAGATAAACTCCCCTAAACGGCTTTGCGCCGATTAAGGGAGTTTTTTTGCGGTCTTATAAATCGTCCGCGTCCTGCACGGGTATTTCCCGTTTGTTTTTCGGCCTGCCCGTATAGCTGCCGTTTACGTCCGTATTCGACGGCTCGTTAAACACACGCAAAGCGCGTTTGGTAGGGGCAAGGTCGCCTTTCGGCGGTTTTTTAGTCGTTGTTGCCGCCATTGTTATAGCTGTGGTTTTGGTTGTTTTCGTTGTTTTGCTTTACGTTTTTGCAGTTCTTGTTGCCACAGTTTTTCATCTTCGATTGGTTGTTTTGTTTGTTTTTCATCTTTTTACTCCTTTTCTTTGGGCAAACGTCGAAAGGGACGTTTATTTATGAAAGAAATCACTTCTTTACGCCCTCAAAAGGCAAGTGCAATTCCACGTACCCTTGTCCCGATTTACAAAGAGGACAGCTCTTCCAAGCCTCTTGGCTAACGTGCATATATCCGCACTCGCTACAAATCCAAAGCATAGGGGAATCCGCTTTATACAGCGTTCCGTTTTGCACGCCGTCGCAAAGGTATTGGAAGATAATCTTGTGTTGTTTCTCCACGTCCGCCACCATTTTATAAAGCGCGGCGATATCCTCAAATCCCTCTTTTTGCGCGATAGCGGCAAAGCTTGGATAAATCTCTTCAAACTCGCTTTTCTCGTCCATAGCGGCAAATTTCAAGCCCTCCGCAAGCGTGCCTGCGTGAAAGGGATAACCTGCGTCGAAATCAATATTGTCACGGCTGCCCGTCTTTTCAATAATCTTATTGAAAAATTGCGTAGCGTGCAACGTTTCGTTTTTCGCAATGGTACGGATAGCGTCCGAAAGCGTTTTTAACTTCTCCTGCATAGCAAGCTTGGCTATCATTTGATAACGCATACCTGCTTGACATTCGCCCGCAAAAGAACGGGCAAGGTTTTTATAAGTTTCCGTTTTTTCAAATTGCATAAATAAACATTTCCTTTCGAGGAGTTGCCTCTATAAGCAGTATGCGGTAGGCTATGCGTGATTATACGGGCGAAAAATTAGAAAACTATGGCAAATTGCTTGCCTTGCGTGCGCGTTTTTGTTACAATAAATATGCTCTTTTCACGGGCGTAAATATATAAATAGAGGAAGATAGATATGTTTCATATCGTTTTGGTAGAGCCTGAAATTCCGCAAAACGCAGGGAATATCGCGCGTACGTGCGCGGCGACGGGCACGCATTTGCATATGATTAGACCGCTCGGCTTTGAAGTGAGCGATAAGTATTTGAAAAGAGCCGGCTTGGATTATTGGCACCTCGTCGATATTTCCTATTACGATAGCTTTGAGGAATTGAAGGAAAAATACCCGAGTAGCAGATTTTTCTTCTTTACGACCAAGGGCAGACATAGACATAGCGACGTGACCTTTAAGGACGGGGACTTCCTCGTATTCGGCAAGGAAACCAAGGGCTTGCCCGAAGAACTTTTGATGCAACACGAAGAAACGTGTTTGCGTATTCCTATGTTCTCCGCCGCTCGTTCGCTCAATTTAAGCAACTCGGTAGCGGTGGCGCTTTACGAGGCTCTTCGCCAGAACGATTATCCCAATCTCTTGGAAGAGGGGGAATTGCACGAGCATAGCTGGGCGGATGCGAAGTGATATATAACGTAAGGAAAAAGTAAGTATAAAATCAATCATAACAGGCAATAACTTTCGTGTAACTACACGGAGGTTATTTTTTTATGAAGAAAGTTTGTATATTTTTTCTTTTGTCAATCATAATAAGTTTAACGGTACTTGGTTTTTCGGGCGTATTCCGTTTGCAAAGCCGTGACAACTCGCAGGATTTTTTGCGTATCCATATCCGCGCCCACTCCAACGAGGAAAGCGCGCAGGCAATAAAATACCTCGTCCGCGATAAGGTGGTGGATTTTTTAACGCCCATCGTAGCGGAGTGCGAAAGCAAGCAAAACGCGGTGGAAAGGATAGGCGCGCATTTAGACGGGATAGAAAGCGTGGCGACGGGCGTGTTAAAAGCGCACGGGTTGGGGTATGGCGCAAGGGCGCGCGTGGATAAAGAACAGTTCCCTACCCGAGTGTACGAGGGTTATACGCTCCCCCAAGGAGAATACACGGCGCTTATTATCGAGCTTGGCGAGGGCGTGGGAGATAATTGGTGGTGCGTGGTGTATCCGCCCTTATGCTTTGCCTCGCCCACGGGTAAAAACGTGGTGTATAAGAGCAAAATAGTGGAAATTATCCAAAACTGGAAAGAAAAACGGGCATAGCAGGTATGCGTTGAAGAAAAAGAGGGGTACGTGTACGGGTTGAAATGAAGACGCCAAGTATTCGTTGAATACATACAGGAGGGAAGAGTATGAAAAAGAAAACGGGAAAAATAGCGTGGATTGCCACGCTTGCGCTTGGGCTTGGCGGCGTTGCGGCTACGGCAAGCGCGCTTTCAAGCATAGATAATGCGGTGTACGTGGCGGACGCGCAAAGCGAGGCTGTGGAAACGGCTGTCTTAAAACAGGGCGCAAAGGGCGACGAGGTGAAAGAGGTACAACGTCGGTTGAAAAATTGGGGATATTATAAAGGAAAGGTGGACGGCGTATTCGGCGCAGGTACTCGCTCGGCGGTTATCGCCTTTCAAAAGAAAAACGGTTTGACTGCGGACGGGGTCGTGGGGAAAGCGACGTATAAAGCGCTTGGTATGACAGCCTCGTACAATCTCTTGGTGGGAAGTTCTGCCAATGAAAGCACGAAAGGCTATACCAGCTCGGAGGTGTATTTATTGGCGAAAACCATTTACGCGGAGGGCAGGGGAGAGCCGTACACGGGGCAGGTTGCCATTGGCGCAGTCGTGCTTAATCGTGTAAGAAATAGCGCGTTCCCCAATACCATATCGGGGGTTGTGTACCAAAAACACGCGTTTACGGCGGTGACGGACGGGCAAATCAATCTCACGCCCAACGAAACGGCAATGCGCGCGGCAAAGGACGCTATCAACGGTTGGGACCCTACGGGCGGCGCGTTGTACTATTACAATCCCGCGGTGGCAACGAGCGCGTGGATATTCGATAGACAAACGGTTACTATCATCGGCAAACACGTTTTTGCCATTTAACGAGTAGATAAGGAGAGAGGAAATGGAAGAGAAAAAGGAAGAGAAAGTGGCGCAAAACGTTTCGTCGGGCGCGGAAAAGGTAGAAAGGGTGGAAAAGACGGTGCAGGAAAAGAAAACGAAAAGCCAAGCGCCGACAAAGAAGAAAGTGGTGACGAAAAAAACGGTGGAGAAGGCAGGCGGAGAAAACGCCAAGCAGGCGGAAAAGGAGAACGCCCGTGCGAAAGCGCGCGTAGCCGTTGCGTTGAAGAAAAAGGAAGAAAAGGCGAAAAAAGCGGCTTTGCGCGAAAAGAAAAAAGCGGAAAGAAACAAGGCAAAGGCAAGACGGGCGAAGATGACGGCTGCGGAAAGGAAAGCGGAGGCGGCAAAACTGCGCGCCGAGAGAAAGGAGCGTTTTGCCAAGCGTTTGGCGGAGCGCAAGGAAAAGATAGCGAAAAAGCTTGCCGAGCGTAAAGCGAAAATGGCGAAAAAGCGTGCGGAACGCAAGGAAAAGGCGGAAAAGCATAAGGCGTTGATGGAAGAACGCCAAAGGGAACGCGCGCACCAAAAAGCCAATCGCACACAGGCGAAATCCAAGCAAAAAAACACGCCCAAGGAAAGAAAGGAAAAGCGTGGGGAGAGAAAGGGCTACGGCGGTTGGCTTGCCGCGGTAATCTCGCTTGGCGCGGTGACGCTCGGTTTGACGACGGCGGTGACGGTAGGCGCGATAGAAATGCGCGAAATGCAAATGGGCGCAACGGCGAACGTGCAATCCACGGTGTACGAATTGATGGGGATTATGGAGCACGTGGACAACGATTTGGACAGAGCGCGTATTGCCTCCACTCCCTCTCAACAACAACGAATTTTAACCGATTTATTGGTGCAGTCGCGCCTTGCGGAGCTCGATTTGGAGAAGTTGCCCGTAGACGGACAGGCGGATAAAAACGTGACGATTTTTATCAACCGCGTGGGCTCTTGTTGCGAAAGACTGCTTGCAAAACTGCGCAGGGGAGAACCCCTTTCCCAAGAGGACGAGGCGTGCTTGCAAAGACTGTACGAAACCAATCACGCAATCCGCGTTCAGCTGGACGAATACGCCAATAAAATGACGGATAAAGATATGCTTGCCTTTATGAAAAAGGGTACGGGCTCGTTTATGGAGATGTTGGGCGGTTTGGAGAACTTGACGTTGGAGGAGAACCGCGCAAGCCTTGGCGAGATGAAAAACGAACGGATAACGCCCCCTACGCAACAGGAAAAGACGGGCGGTTCGCCTAAAATGGACACGGCGCAGGCGGAAGAACTTTGCAAACGCTACTTTGCCGATTATAATATTGCCGAGTTCCAATGCGTGGGCGAAACGGTGACGCACGGCTATTGCGCGTATAACGTGCAGGGCTACGACGATAAGGGAACGCTCTTGTTTGCGGAAATCGATTATAACGGCGGCGAGCTTATTCGCTTTGACTATTTCGAGCCGTGCGAGGGTGAAACTTTCGACAACGCGAACGCGGAAATGATTGCTCAAAACTTCTTAAACAAGCTCGGCTATACGCAAATGTCGGCGGTACGCACCCGTGAAAACGGCACGGACGTAGATTTTAGTTTCGTGTACGAAATGGACGGCGTGGTGTATTACCCCGATACCGTGCGCGTTAAAGTATGCCGTAGCCGTGGCGTAGTGACGGGTTTTGACGCGTCGAAATACTTGCAAAACCATACGCAAAGAACGGACGTGGAAACGGGAATAACGATGCAAGAGGCGCAAAGCAAACTGCATAAGGGCTTGACGGTGGATTTCTCTCGCCTTGTCGTTGTGAAAACCAAGCGTGGGGAACGCGCCGCTTACGAATTCCTTTGTTCGTACGAGGGTGAAAAGTATTTGATTTATACGGACGCTGTAAACGGCGAAGAAATTTCTATTTTGAATATCAAAAATCTATAACGAAAGCGGACGGCGTAAAAAACCGTCCCTTTTCCTTTTATAAAAACTCCTCGTTTTTTTCAAAAAACTCTTGACGGACAGGAAAAACTATGCTATACTATAATCAATACCCAATCTTATTAAGGGGGATTATATTATGCAAGAAAGGCAAACGAAACAAAAGCAAATTATATACGAGGCGTTAAAGACGTTAAACCATCCCACGGCGACGGAGGTGTATGGATACGTGCACGACGTCTACCCGACGGTATCGCGCGCGACGGTGTTCCGTGTGCTTGGCGGTTTTGCGTGCAGCGGCAGGGCGTTGGAACTTCGAAGCGCAGGCAGCGAAGTGCGTTACGATTATAACGTAATGCCCCATTGTCACGGCAGGTGTTTGCATTGCGGAAAGCTTGCGGACGTAGACGTAGAGGGGTTGCCAAAGACGGGATTGAAAGTGACGGCGTGCGACGATTTCGAGGTGCAAAACTATTCGCTGGAATTTTTCGGCACGTGCAAGGATTGCAAGGAAACCGTGCAAGCGTAAGGGGATTTTTACGCGGAATTTGATATAAATAAACCTGTTTTTTGCAAAGAGGATACTTTTTTTGGATAAGTACTTGACTTTGCGAGGCTTTTATTTATAATATTGGTAATATCCCAAGGGATATTAAAAGGACTTGGAGAAAGGGAAATGGCAGGGTTTTCAATACAATCGAAATGGATAGGCACGGGCGAGCACGTCGTTGAGAAATCGACGGGGCAAGCAAGCCCTGCGGTGCAATTCCGTAAGACGTTCACGATAGAAAAAGGGGAAAAGGACGGGGCGGTTTGTCGTATTTGCGGCTTGGGCTGCTACGTTTTATACGTGAACGGGAAAAAGGTGGGCGACGACGTACTCTCGCCTGCTTTTACTGCGTACGATAAGCGCGCTTTGTACGTGGAATACGACGTGGAAAGCTATCTGCGCGAGGGGGAAAACGTGGTTGCCGTAAAGGTGGGCAACGGGTTCTATAACCAAATGACCAACGACACGTGGGGTTTTTATTCGGCGAGCTGGCGTGAGTGCGTGAAACTCATTTTGGAGATTGAAAGCAAGAAAGGCGTGTTGTGCCGCACGGATAGAAGTTGGAAGATGACGCCGCACGGCGCGACGGTACATAACGCAATCCGCACGGGCGAATATTTCGACGCGAGAAGAGAGGATAATTGGAAAGAGCTTGGCTATAACGATAACGATTGGTTTGGCGCGGTGATGGTTGCGCCCCCCGGCGGACGGATTTGTAAGATGACGATGCCGCCTATTCGCGAGTGCGCGCAGTATTCCGCGCAAAAAATGTGGAAGAGCGAAAAGGGCTGGGTGTTCGATTTTGGAAAGAATATTACGGGCTATATCCGTATGAAAATGTCGGGCAAGGCAGGCGAAACGGCGGTGTTCCGCTATGCGGAAAAGCTCAATGGCGAGGAGATAGACCAATCCAACCTCGATTGGTATATTTACGGCGGATTTGATTTCTCCACCGATAAATACACGTTTAGAGGTGTGGGCGTGGAAGAGTGGAATCCCGAATTTGTTTACCACGGTTTCCGCTACGTAGAGGTGTCGGGAATTGAAAACGAGCCTACCAAGGACGCGTTGACGGCGTGCTTCGTGCATACCGATTTGGCGCAGCGCGGTGCTTTTTCGTGCGATGACGAGCTTATGTCGTGGATATATGATGCGGGCGTGCGCTCGTTTTTAGGGAATTGGCACGGTATTTCGGAAGACTGCCCGCATAGAGAAAAGAACGGTTGGACGGGCGATGCGGCGATTTCGTGCGATTACGCCGTTGCGCTTTTCGATATGAAGAAGGCGTATAAGAAATGGTTGCAAGATATGTGCGACGCGCAAAGGGAAAACGGACAGCTTGCGCCTATCGTACCCACTTCGGGTTGGGGCTTTAACTGGGGTAGCGGCCCTGCGTGGGATTGCGCTCTCTTCTTCCTGCCCTACGCCTTGTATAAGGAAACGGGGGATAACGAGTGTTTGCTTGGGGTTTACGATACGGCGAAGAAGTATCTAAATTACGCAAAATACTACGAGGACGAGGGCTTGGTTTGTTACGGGCTTTCCGATTGGTGTCCGCCCGAAGATATGGCGGATTTGAAGTTGATGGATAACCGTTTGTCCGATTCTTGCTACTATTATAAAATGCAAAAGATAATGGCGGAAATTTGCATTATGCGTGGCGAAGAAGAGAAGGCAAAGGGGTATGCCGCGGCGGCGGAAAGAGTGAAAAACGCTATCATAAAAGCGTACGTAAACGGGGATAGCGTCAATAACGACGGTCAAGGCGCGCTTGCCGAGGCTCTTTATTTTGAGATTGTAGAGGGCGAGCAGGCAATAGCGATTGCAAGAAAACTCGCGGAAACGGTGAGAAGAGATAACTACGTGTTCAAGGTGGGTATTTTGGGTATGAAAGCGCTTTTGAACGCGCTCTCGAAATACGGATACACGGCGGAGGCGTATAAAATCGTCAATAGATACGATTATCCCTCGTACGGCTACTTGAAAGAACACGGCGCAACGACGCTTTGGGAGAGCTGGAACGGAAAAGGCTCGCTTAATCACCATATGTACGGCGACGTGTTGCATTGGATGTTGCGGAATATCGCAGGCGTGCAAAATACGGGGCTTGCCTATGATACGTGCGTATTAAAACCGTATTTCTATGCGGAAAACTGTGGCGCAAGCGGCAAAGTGACGGCGAAAAGCGGTACGCTTTCGTTTGCTTGGAGAAAGCAAGGAAAAACGTTCGAGGCGGACGTGGTATGCCCTGACGGAGTGAACGCCACATTGATAATCGACGGAATAAAAGAAAGAGCGGTAAAAACGGGAAAAATCAAAATAGAATTGCAGTAATCGACGTAAAAAAACAGGAAGATTTTTTCGAAACGTGCAAAAACCGTTGACAAGGCATAAAAAAATAGGTATAATGAAAAAGCCACTTGGGTAACGAGTGGCTCAAAAACGCAGGTGTCGCCTAGCGGTATGGCGGCAGCTTCCCAAGCTGTTCCCGGCGAGTTCGACTCTCGTCACCTGCTCCAAAAACGAAGAGCACCCCTCGTGGGTGCTTTTGTTTTTGGGAATAGACCGAACCTTGGCGAGAGGAGAGGGTGGAGAAAATCGCGGGAGCGATTTGTTTGCCCAATAAAGGTTTTTTACAAAAAGGAGAGACGGCAAACCAAACGATTGATAATCGTTTGTCGGGGCGCGCCGCCAAAGGCGAGACTCTCGTCACCTGCTCCAAAAACGAAGAGCACCCCTCGTGGGTGCTTTTGTTTTTAGAAATAGACCGAAATTTGACGAAAAGATATTGCGGTGGGGAAGAAGAATAATTGGCTTAATTATTGACAAGGGCAGGGAAAAATGTTATACTATATATAGCATTATTGAATATGCAAAAAAACACTATTTTGGAGATAGGAAATGAAAAAGATGAAAAAGAGTATGTTGGCAACGTTGCTGTTGGCAGGGGTGATGAGCTTTGGCTTAATGGCTTGCGGTAAAGATGACGACGGCAACGGCGACGGTAGCGGTAACGGAAATCAAGGCGGTAGCTCGGTTGTGGGCGAACAAGTTACTGCCGATCAATGGACGGCGGCTTGGGAAAGCGCCGACGTTACGTACGTAGTTTGCGACACTGTTTGGCTTGAAAAAATGGGCGACGCAAGTGACAAGGGAACTGAGCACGCGGTTTTTGCGCCGAACATCTATTATGGAGAAGAAACGTTCGAATCGAAGGAAGGTACGGAAGTTAGAACGGGAACGTACAAAGACTACGAATACGTTGCAAACGGCACGTTGTACAACTACTATACGGAAGGCGACGAAGAGCCTCATTGGACGGTAGGCATGTATGAATTGGAAACGTTCGACTTTGAAGACACTATTGAATATTGGGAGGACGTTACGGGAGAATATTTCCCCACCGAGTTTGCCGATTACACGTACGATAGCACGAAGAGTGTATATTATGTAGAAAAGAGTCTTGCAGAAGGCGGCGTAACTGTAAGCGCAAGAGCGGAAGTTACCATTAGCGGTGGCAAGGTGTATTCGTTTGGATATACCCTTACCTATGCCGCGCCGTATGAAGGGACTACGTATGAAACATCTTGCGACGTAAAAGTTACCTTCAAGAGCGAAACGATTACCCTTCCCGCCCAAGACGAATTGAACGCTTTGATTGCAAGCAATAGCGGCAATGAAGGTGGTAATAGCGGTGACGGCGGCGCAGACGTAAACGAAGAGTTCATACTTGGTACGTACAAATTTTACAGTATGACGGTAAGTGGTTCGACGTCGAGCGTGGAAAACGGCATGTCCGAAGACTATATTTCCGTTGGTATCAACGCCAACCATACGATGTATTATTCGATTATGAATAACGAAGCGCTTGTCCTTGATTGGGAAATCGTTGGCGACAATCTTCAATGCTCGACGGGCGGCACGCCTATGATGACGTTTGAAATTCGTGGTGGCGAACTCGTTATGCATTCGGGTAGCGATATTATGGTACTCGTAAAGAAATCAAACAAGGTAAACCCCGACGATTTTAACTTGGGTGGAAACGGCGGTGGAGATATCGGCGGTGGCGACGTTGGTGGCGGTAGTACCCCTGGTGAACCTGTAAAAGTAGCGCAATATTTCCTTCAATCTGTGGAATTGGGTGGCGAAACGTATTACGTTGGCGACGAATTCTATGATGAAATTTTGACGGAAACGTATTACAGTCTTGAATTTTTCTCCGACGGTACGGCAATCTACTACTGGGGAGGCAAAAACGAAGAAGAGTGTACGTGGAATAAGCAAGGCAACACCATTATTCTTGAAGGCAAGAATCTCGGTACGGTTGCATCGGAGCTTAACGGCGACGTATTAATAATGGACAACACGAGCAACAGAGGCGCGATTATCACGTTCGTTGGCGAAGGCTTTGACGTTGGCGACGGTAAAGACGAAGGTGGCAACGGTGGTGAAAGCAAACCCGAAAAAGTTGCGCAATATTTCTTTGAATCGTTCACGTATAGTGGGCAAACGTACTACGTTGGCGACAAAATGCTTGGCGTAGGCGAAACTTTAACGGAAACGTATTACAAATACACTTTCTTTGACGACGGCACGGCAATTTACGTTTGGGCGGGAAAGAACGTGGAAGATTGCACGTGGTATACCGACGGCAACGCGATTGTTATTGAAGGCACGTCGCAAGGCTCGTTCGAGTTGACGTTTGAAAACGACCGTATGATAATGAGCCTTAGCGGAGCAGTTATCACGTTTGTTGGCGAAGGCTTTGACGTTGGCGACGGCGGTTTAGGTGAATTGGGCTCATACGTAGGCACGTATAAGTTCTATTGCTTGGAAATGTACCAAGGTGAAACGTATTACGTGGGCGATTATTTTTCCAATATGAATCTTCTTACGCAAGATTATTATTCTATCGTATTAAACGCTGACGGCACGGCAAGCGGTATTTGGCAAGATACTGATATGGGCGCGTGCGTTTGGGACGTAGTAGAGGGCGAAATCGTCATTAAGACGGTAGAAGGCTATGACGTCACGACGTTGAAAATGGAAGGCGAATACTTTGTGGAAGAATATCGTTTCTCCTACAAGGCGTATTTGGAAAAAGTATATTGATATAAAACGAACGATAAAAAGCGCGGAGCGAAAAAGCTACCGCGCTTTTTAAGTGATAGAGAAAAATCGAGATTTCCCTGCTCAAGCGAGAGATTTGGCTTTTATTTTTAATAAAAAACCCAAAAAAGGCGAAAAAAATAGCAAAAAAGGGTGTAAAATAGCTTGCAAGGGGGTTGTATTTTGTGCTAAAATGTAATAGCTAAAAATTCACACTCGCTCATTGTGCACAATCCGTGTCCGTAAAATCTATTCTAATGCGGATAAAATTGTGGGCCAAACGCAAGGCGAGGAGGTATAACGGAGGTATGAATTATGGCAGTTATCACTATGAAACAGCTTTTGGAAGCTGGCGTACACTTTGGTCACCAAACCAGAAAGTGGAATCCCAAGATGAAGAAGTACATCTTCGCAGCAAGAAACGATATTCACATTATCGACTTGCAAGTAACCGCAAACCTTATTGAAGAAGCGTATGCGTTCGTATGCGAAAGCGTAAAAGCAGGCAAGAGCGTGCTTTTCGTTGGTACGAAGAAACAAGCGCAAGAGGCAATCAAGGAAGAGGCAGAACGTTGCGGCCAATACTACGTTAATTCCCGTTGGCTTGGCGGCTGCTTGACCAACTTCAAGACGATGAGAAGCCGTGTTGAACGTTTGGAAAAGCTCGAAGCAATGGAAGCAAACGGCGATTTCGAAGTTCTTCCCAAGAAAGAAGTTATGCTTTTGAAGAAAGAAATGGGCAAATTGCAAGCAAACCTTGGCGGTATCAAGACGATGAAGGCTATGCCCGGCGTTATGTTCGTGGTTGACCCCCACAACGAAGACATCGCTATCAAAGAAGCGAAAAAGCTCGGCATCAAAATCGTTGCTATCACCGATACGAACTGCGACCCTGACGTTGTAGACTACGTAATCCCTGGTAACGACGACGCTATCCGCGCAATCAAACTTATCGCGTCCGTAATGGCTAACGCTGTTATCGAGGCGAACCAAGGCGCAGAGGCATTGGTTGCTCCCGCAGTAGAGGCAACGGAAGCTACGTCCATTGAAGAAGTAGTAGCGGCGGAAGAAAACGCATAACTCGTGCAAAAAACGTTCGCCCGATGAATTGCATCGGGCGAATTTTTGAAAAAATAAAAGAAAAAATTTAAGAATATAGGAGATAAATATTATGGCATTTACGGCAAAAGACGTAATGGCGCTCCGCGAAAAGACGGGCGCAGGCGTTATGGACTGCAAAAAAGCATTGACGGACGCTGACGGCGATATGACCAAGGCAGCTGACCTTCTTAGAGAACGTGGTATCGCAAAGGCTGATAAGAAAGCATCCCGTATCGCGGCAGAAGGTATCGTATCCTGCTACATCGACGGCAAAATCGGTGTTCTTATTGAACTTAACTGCGAATCCGACTTCGTTGCAAAGAACCCCAAGTTCGCAGCGATTGCGGAAGAAATTGCAAAGGTTATCGTTAAGGAAAACCCTGCTGACGTAGACGCACTTTTGGCTTGCGCTTGCAGCGAAGGCAGCGTAGAAGAATTTTTGAAGAGCAACATCGCCGTTATCGGTGAAAAGATTGCTGTTAGAAGATTCGTTCGTTATGAAAGCGCTGGTTTCCTTGAAAGCTATATCCACCTTGGCGGTAAGCTCGGCGTAATGCTCGAAATGGCAGGCGAAGCTACGGAAGCTGCAAAGGAAACGGCACACGACGTTACCCTTCAAATCGCTTTCACGAAGCCCGCATACCTTACGAAGGAAGAAGTTTCCGCAGATACGCTTGAAAAGGAAAAGGCTGTTCTTAAACAACAAGCTATGAACGAAGGCAAGCCCGAAGCAATCGCAGAAAAGATGGTTATGGGTAGAATTAAGAAGTTCTACGACGAAAACTGCCTTATCGAACAAGCTTTCATTAAAGACGATTCCAAGAAGATTAACGATTTGGTTAAGGCTGCTGGTACGGCTATCACCCGTTTCGCTTTCTTCGTAATGGGCGAAGGTCTTGAAAAGAAGAGCGAAGATTTGAGCGAAGAAGTTGCTAAGCAAGTTGCTGCAATGAAAAACTAAGCAGTAATTTACTGTGCTGTCATTCTGAGCAAAGCGAAGAATCTCAAAGATAAAGGAACGGCTAAACGCCGTTCCTTATTTTTTTGTTTGCGCTTTCACGGTTGTCATACTGAGCGTAGTCGAAGTATCTCGTGAAAGCTTTTTTATTGTCATTGCGCAAAGCGAGATTGCCGCGCCTACTGCGTAGGCTCGCAATGACAAGGCGGGGGAACAACTGCCATTGCGCAAAGGGAAGCGGCGAAGCAATCTCACGCAATATAAACGGCTAACGAGTTTTGCTCGTTAGCCGTTATTTATTATATTATTCAATATCAAGTACGCAATTGGCGAAGTGGAATATTTCTTTTATATTTGCGCCTTGCAAATGCCCGTGTTGTAGGTTGGGTATCAATACCATATCCGCATATATTGCGGTATCGGCGCATTTTTTGGTGGCGTCAATAGAGAAGAAGGGGTCGCCTTCCCAATTCACGAAAAGCATGGGCGTGCGGCAATTTTTAAGCATTTCGACGTTATCCCATAAAAGCGAACATCTTGGATAGTTGTTATAAAGCGTACCGAAAAGCCCCGTCGTGCCCGTCATCGCAACTGCGCCGTAAACGGGGACGGCAAAGGCAAATCTATCATCATAAGCGGCGACGTTCGTCGCAATTACACCGCCCCAAGAAATGCCCGTAAGACCTATCTTGTTCTCGTCCACTTGCTCGAAAGAGGCAAGGAAAGAGTTCGCCACGATAGCGCTTGCAATGGCGTGATACAAATATTGTTGGTCGGCGGGTTTGTCGCCGTCTTGATACGACGTGTTGCTTGGTCCGTGGTGCTTCGTGCTTTCAAACGAAACGTTGTTGGAATTGTTTAAGCTTGCGTCCGCGCTTGGTATTCTGCCTTCCGTGTCGATTGCAATCGCCGCATACCCTTTATCGTTCCACATTTTCACCCAATCGGGGAAAGCCGTTCCGCCCCCGCCGTGTACAAGCACGACGCCGGGCACGGGGTTGTCTTTCGTTGCGCCTTCGGGTATGCCGACGAAAGCGAATACGTGGGTGGCTTTGCTGTCAAAATCGACGCTTTGCAAAAAGTAGGATTGCGCGCCGTATTCTTGTCTATCGTATTGCGTAGCTCGTTCGTAAACGGGGGAGCTCCAAAGTTCGTTAGGGAACACTATTTCGTCAACGCCCGTGTAGTATTGCCTATCCTTTACGACGTTTTCCTTTTGCGGGAAATCGTATTGCGGCAATTCGGGTTCGTCGCCCTTATTACAAGCAACGAATAGCATACAAGTTATCGTCGCTATCAATATCGCCAAGATTTTTTTAAGCATAGTTTCCCGCCTTTTTTATTCTTGCGTTTATTATATCATAAAATAAAATTTAATTCAATCCCTTTTGCCCTTTTTACGCATACTGGTCGTATGGAAGATATAATAAGCCAAGCGAAACGCTTGCAAGATAAATACGTGGCGATTCGCCGAAAACTGCATAAAAACGCCGAAATCGGCTTTGATTTACCTAATACGCGCGCGATTATTATAGATACGCTAACAAGCCTTGGCTATTCGCCCCAAAGCTTGGGCAAGGGCGCAATCGTAGCCACGGTTGGAGAGGAAAAAACGGGCAAATCCCGTCTGCTCCGCGCGGATATGGACGGATTGCCGATAGTGGAGAAAACGGGCAAAACGTTCGCGTGTAAAAGGGGGAATATGCACGCCTGCGGACACGAT
>JAZRSE010000167.1:0-2368 GCA_045651305.1 Candidatus Scatosoma sp.
CGCCAACGCCGCTATCAAGCAGGTTTTTCACCTCTTCTAATAGCCCGTTAGAAAACATTTGCTCTACGCGCAAATTGATTCTCTCGTATAATTTTTCACGAGGATATTCAATGGAAACGGAAAGGAAATCAAAACGAGGAATTTGCGTATCCTTTTGCGCCGATTTCGCTTTGCCCGTAACCTCGTAAATTTCGAGTGCGCGGATTACCCTTTTCAAATCGTTTGCGTGCAGTTTTTCCGCACTTTCCTTGTCCACCTTTGCGAGCAAGGCGTGAACGTACTCCACCCCGTTTTCTTCCGCGAGTCTTTCGTATTTTTCACGGATTTGAGAATCCGCACCCACGTTGCCAAACTGACTTTTATACAAAAGCGATTGGATATAAAAACCCGTTCCGCCGCAAATTATCGGCGTTTTGCCCTCTTTAAGCAATCTTTCCACGATAGGCAACGCCGCTTTTTCGTAATCGCTAACGGAAAAGGCGGAATAAGGGTCTACAACGTCGATTAAATGGTGTAAAACGCCCCGTTTCTCCTCGTTTGACGGCTTTGCCGTGCCGATATCCAAACCCTTGTAAACGAGCATAGAATCGGCGGAAATTATCTCCGTATTCAATTTTTCCGCAAGGGAAACGGCAAGCGAGGTTTTCCCCGACGCCGTTGCCCCGCAAATAACCAATACTTTGGGCATTATACTATCCTTTTGAACATTTTTTCAAGTTGGGTTTTATTGATTTTAACGACGACAGGTCTGCCGTGAGGGCATTTTAAGCCCATATCGCCGTCCATTTGTCTAAACAGCTCGTCAACTTCCGCGCGGCTGATGTCCATACCGCCCTTGATTGCCGCTTTGCAAGCCGCCGAGGCAAGCTTGTCTTTTAAGATTTCTTCTAATTTTATCGCACGGTAACCGTTTACTTCCCCTAAAATTTGATTGAAAAAAGCATTTACGTCAATCTTGGGAATATCTACGGGCACTGCGCGCACCTTAAACTCGTTATCACCGCTTTCGTCGATTTCAAAGCCCATTGCGCGGATATCCTCCAAACGCTCGCGAATAAACGTCGCCTCGAACGCATTAAGTTTCAAATCGTAGGTAACGAGCAAGGGTTGATAAATACGCTCTCTCGATTGCATACGCGCCTTTAATTTATCAAAGAGCAAACGCTCGTGCGCGGCGTGTTGGTCGATAACGAGAATTTCGTCGTTGCGTTGATACAAAAGGTAGGTATTGAACAATTTACCCACGTAAACGCAGGAAGAAACGTCGATTTTGTCCTGCTTTGCCTTATTATCCAACGATTCTAAATAGCGTTTATTCTCTTCGAAATGGTCGATATTATCAAGAGCCGTATCGTTTTCGTTACCGCCGTCGGGGTCGTCAAAACGCAACATAACCGGTTCTTTATATACTGCGCCGGGGAAAAGCTCTAACAGCTTTTTAGGAGGCCCGTCTTTCCGCAACGAGCATTTCTTGGGGTTGGAAAATTCCTCTTCCGTTTTTCTTACGAGGTTTTTGCCATTTTCGTCAAAAGCAGGCAACGTTTCGATAGGAATATACCCGTTTTCGTGAGGAATAGGCGTCAACGACGTGGGCACGAACGGCTTTTTGAGGTATTTTTTGCCAAACGGGTCGCACTCGGCAATTTCCTTTTTCGCCTGCTCGTAAGTGAGCGTTTCAAAGCCGAAAACCGCGTCCTTGGAGGGCGATTGCTTTTCTTCCGTTTTCTCCTCTTTCTCCTGTTCTAAAATGCTTTGCGAAAGGGATTTTTTGGGCGGTTCTTCCGCTTTTATCGGCGAAGAAATGATATCGTCAAATCTATCGGCATACTTATTTATCGAAGGTTCTTCTTGCACGGCAAGCGTATTCGTTTCGGGAACGATATATTCCATTGCGTTCGATTTCCCGTCGAGTACCGCCGAGAGAACGGAATAAATGCAACCGTAAATTACGCCGTTATCCGCAAAGCGAACGTCCGCTTTATTGGGATGCACGTTGACGTCTACAATGCCCGTAGGCACGGTGATATGCAAGACGTAAAAAGGATATTGGCGCTTCACCAAATATGCGTTATACGCGCCCGAAATCGCCGCGGAAATGGTTGAATTGAGCACGTATCTACCGTTCAAGAACACGCTTTGATAGCTCTTATTCGGTTTGGAAAAGTTTTGATTGCCAATATAACCGCGAATACCAACGCCGTGTTTTTGCGCGTTAATTTCGATACATTGCGCGCGCGTGCCTGCGCCGTACACGCAAACGAGCGCCTCTTCCATACCGCCGCCAAACGATTGCAATATCTTTTTGCCGTTTGCGTAATAGGTAAAAGCAATGTCGTGTCTATTCAAAATAAAACGGGATACGAACGTC
>JAZRSE010000168.1:0-2611 GCA_045651305.1 Candidatus Scatosoma sp.
TATCTTTCTTGAATTCGTCTACGAGATAGGAAATAATCTTATTATCCCAATCGTCGCCGCCAAGTTTCGTATCGCCGTTGGTCGCCAAAACTTCAAAAACGCCGTCGGAAATTTCCAAAATGGAAACGTCGAACGTACCGCCGCCAAGGTCGTAAATCATAACCTTGCCGCCCTTGTCTTTATCAAGGCCGTACGCAAGCCCCGCCGCCGTAGGTTCGTTGATGATACGAAGAACGTTAAGACCTGCAATTTTACCTGCGTCTTTGGTTGCTTGACGTTGGCTATCCGAGAAGTATGCAGGGCACGTGATAACCGCTTCGGTTACCTTTTGGCCAAGATACGCCTCCGCGTCCGCTTTCAATTTCGCAAGCGTCATTGCGGAAATTTCTTGGGGGGAATAATCCTTGTCGTCAATTTTTACTTTGTAATCGCTACCCATATGTCTTTTGATGGAAATAACCGTCTTGTCGGGGTTAGCAACCGCTTGACGCTTTGCTACTTGCCCTACCACACGGGAGCCGTCTTTTTGGAAAGAAACAACGGAAGGAGTCGTTCTTGCGCCTTCCGCATTGGCGATAACGACGGGTTCGCCGCCTTCCATAACCGCCACACAAGAGTTCGTAGTACCAAGGTCGATACCAATAACTTTACCTGCCATAATATAAATTCTCCTTTTCACTTTGCGGTGTTTTTCAACCGCGCTTATTATTTACAATTATATGTACCCTGTAAAAATCGCCGTTAAACAACTTTTTTGAAATTTTTTTATAAATAATTTATACGCGCGCCACCAATAAATTAGTAACGCGCGTGTAGTCACGAAATATTCATTTTTATATTGCGCAAGGCGTTCTTTTCCAAACGGGAAACTTGCGCCTGCGATATGCCCACCTCTTGGGAAATTTCCGTTTGCGTCTTGCCCTCGTAATACCTTAAAAATAAAATTCTTCTCTCCCTTTCGCCCAGCTTGCCCATCGCCTCGGTTAACGCAACGTGCTCCGTCCAATTCTCGTCCGTGTTCTTCTCGTCCGCGAGTTGGTCCATAAGCAGCAACGTGTCCCCTGCCTTGTTATACACGGGCTCGTATAACGAAACGGGGTCGGAGATGGCATCGAGCGCGTACACCACTTCACGCTCGGCAACCTGCATTTCTTGCGCTATTTTGGCAATCGTCGCCTCTTCGTCGCGCTCTTCAATCGCCTCGCGCGCTTTCAACGCCCTGTACGCCGTATCGCGGATAGAACGGGATACGCGCAGGGAATTTCCGTCCCGAAGATAACGCTTTATCTCCCCGATAATCATCGGCACGGCGTAGGTGGAAAATTTCACGCCCACCTTAATATCAAACCCGTCGATTGCCTTAATCAGTCCCACGCACCCTGCCTGAAACACGTCGTCCGCACCCAAGTTTTTGATACGGAATCGCTTAACGAGCGATAACACAAGGCGCATATTGCCCACGATAAATTTCTCCCGAGCCTGTTTATCGCCCTGTTTTAAGCGCACCATCAGTTCTTCGTTTTCCTTGGCGGAAAGCTTGGGCAAGCCCGAAGTATCCACTCCGCAAATCTCCACTTTTTGCATACCGTTTTATCCTCCTTTTTGGCGTATGTAGGAAAAACGCGGTGTAGAAAGTATGCGCCAAGAAAACGGGTTTTATACGCCGTTTATCGCCCTGCCTTACCAAGGATAGAGCGCAAGCAAAGCGTGGCAAGGAAGGCAAGAAAAACGCCCAAGCGTCACGTTGTCGCTTGGGCGTTTTATTTATGGAGGTTTAGTAGCTGTTAGTTAAGTTGTTCGGGAGCTTCGCCTCTGTCCTCGGGGAACATCGTGCCTGCGGGAATTACGGGCAACATCAAAGGATTGATGAAAGCGTTTGCCGTAATCGAGCTTACCGCTGCGCGGAGGTAGGGATAAATCACTTCCGTCATATTGATAACAAGGTCTTGTCTGTCCAAATCGTTTTCGATTTCTTCCGCCTCGAAAATACCTACAAGACGAGCCTTTACGTTAAAGGGCTTGGGTTCGGTTTCGGTGGATTCCACTTTCACTTCCAAAGTCAAAAACCAAAGCTTGTCGTTTTCTTGTACTCTTCTTACAGTACGAGAGAATTGGGGCTTGATTTCGAATTTGCTGTTTTGGTCCATTTTGATACGGTTAATCGTGTAAGAAAGCTCTTCCGCAACGATTTGTCTTAATGCATATTTCATAAAATACCTCTAATAATTTTTTGTACGCGCCTATTATAACACGCCTTTCCCCTTTTGTCAACGCCGAAAACGGTTTTTCCTTTTTGCTCGCGCCAAAAAATTGGATTTAATTATATATAACCGCCTTTTTTATAGCGTAAACAGTTTTTTATAAATTTTTTTCTCATACGCGCGTATGCGCGCGCGTATATTATAATAGTCGCATTAGGAAGATTTTTAGGCGGAATTTTTAAGAAAAATAGGCAATAATTACCCTTTGAAAAAATTTTTTTATTTTTTTTATTTTTTTTTGAAAAACCGCGTAAAAATGCTTGCATTTATTTTTTGGGTGTGGTATAGTAAATAAGCTTTCGACGGAAGTTTAGCTCAGCTGGGAGAGCATCTGCCTTACAAGCAGAGGG
>JAZRSE010000169.1:0-11327 GCA_045651305.1 Candidatus Scatosoma sp.
AAAACGACGACGGTAGGCAAGCTTGCGCATCATTTCCTTTCCCAAGGCAAAACGGTTACGGTGGCGGCTGCGGACACCTTCCGTGCGGCGGCAAGCGAACAGCTTTCCGTTTGGGCGGACAGGGCGAAGGTGCGTATCGTAAAGCACGAAGAGGGTAGCGACCCGTCGGCAGTTATCTTTGACGCGGTGTCAAGCGCAAAAGCGAAAAAGACGGACGTCGTTATCGTGGATACGGCAGGAAGATTGCACGTAAAAGAAAATCTTATGAACGAACTTCGTAAGATGGATAGGGTTGTCTCTCGCGAATTCCCCGAGGCGGATTTCTTAAAGCTTTTGGTGTTGGACGCAACGACGGGACAAAACGCCGTAAACCAAGCGCGCGTGTTCGACGAGGCGGTGGAACTCGATGGTATCGTACTCACCAAATTGGACGGCACGGCGAAGGGCGGATTCGTGTTCTCTCTCTCCCAAGAACTTTCCTTGCCCGTGCTTTATGCAGGCGTAGGCGAGAAGATGGACGACTTGGAAGATTTCGATGCGGAAACGTTTGTCGAGGCAATATTGTAAAACACCCACCCAAGTACGCGTTGAAAGCGTATTAAAGGAGTGTATCGTATGAAAATAGATATTTTAACGTTATTTCCCGAAATGTTCTCCGCTATGCAGGGGAGCATTTTAGGAAGAGCGCAAAAACAGGGTAAAATAGAAATCAACGTCGTTAATTTGCGTGATTATACGGAAGATAAGCACCTTAAATGCGACGATTATCCCTTTGGCGGCGGGGCAGGTATGGTAATGATGCCCCAGCCTATCGGCAGCGCAATCGAGGCGCTTGACCCAGAGCATAAAGCAAGAAGAATATATATGTCCCCCAAGGGCGAAGTTTTCCGCCAACAAAAGGTGTTTGAACTGCTTGAATACGAGCATTTGATACTCCTTTGCGGACATTACGAGGGGGTAGACCAACGGGTAATCGACCTCTTTATCGACGAGGAAATTTCGATTGGCGATTACGTTTTGACGGGCGGAGAATTGCCTGCAATGGTGGTTGCCGATTGCGTAAGCCGTTACGTAGAGGGGGTAATTAGTCCTTCCTCGCTTGTCGACGAGAGCTTTTCGGAAAATATGCTCGAATATCCGCACTATACCCGTCCACAGGAATATAAGGGTTTGTGCGTGCCCGAAGTGCTCCGCAGCGGCGACCACGCGAAGATAGACGCTTGGCGAAGAGAGCAGGCGTTAGAGATAACGAAAAAGCGTCGTCCCGATTTACTTTGAAAGTGATTTGAACTTCGTTCGTGAATTGGCTCGTGCCGTGATTTGCACGCCGAGGGCGTGCGTTGTGGAAATAATTGCAATAACGCATTGCGTAGCAATGCAATTCACGCGGTTGAAAACCGCAACTTACGAAATTTATTTCAATTCACGCAAGAGATACGCTTGCAATTCACTCATAAAAGGAGTAATCCTATGAAAAATATACAATGGTTTCCCGGGCATATGACAAGGGCAATGCGCGATATGGAAGAAAAGCGCGATTTGTGCGACGGTATCGTATGCGTATTAGACGCTCGCGCCCCTATTGCCACGGTGAATAAAAATTTCAAAAAAATCTTCGGCGAAAAGCCGATTTTATTCGTTTTGAACAAGGCGGATTTGGCGGATTCCACCAAGACGGACGGCTTTGTAAAAATGTTCGAGGGCAAGGGTAAGTACGTGGTGAAGTGCGATTCCACCAACCCTTCGACCAAGCGTTTGATTTTGCAAAAGTTAAACGCCATTACGGAAGAAAAACGCGCTCGCGCGCAAGCCAAAGGCGTGACGAAAACGTTTCGTTTTATGGTGGCAGGTATTCCCAACACGGGCAAAAGCACGCTCGTCAACCTCATTAGCGGACAAAAACGCGCCAAGACGGGGGATAAAGCAGGCGTAACGCGTGACGTAAGATGGATTAAATGCGGCGCGTTTGATTTATTGGACACCCCCGGCACGATGCCGCCCTCGTTTGACGACCAGTACCACGCAAGGCATTTGGCGTACATTGGCAGTATCAACGACGATATATTGGATATGGACGATATTGCGCTCGAACTTCTTGGCGAACTCGCGGAAAAATATCCCCACTATTTAACCGAGCGTTACGGCATCACCGATTACAGCGAAAAATTGGGTATGTACGAGGCTCTTTGCAAACGCCGCGGCTTTATTTTGCGTGGCGGCGAGTTCGATTACGAGCGTGGTGCAAAAGCGCTTATCGACGATTTTAGAAAGGGCAGAGTGGGAAAAATCAGTTTGGAAAACGCTGGCGATTACGCCGATTTCGAGTTTTAATGAAAAGGGAACGAACGATGAAAAAACAATGGAACGCGGAAGAAAAATTGCAATACGAGCGCGTTTTGCTTGCGCAAGGGGTGAAGTATATTGCAGGCGTTGACGAAGTGGGCAGAGGTCCGCTTGCAGGCCCCGTTGTTTGCGCGGCGGTAATTATGCCCTTGGACGAGGGGGATTTGGTTATCGGCGTAGACGATAGCAAAAAGCTTACGGAAAAGAAAAGAGAGCAACTTGCCGAAGAGATTAAGAAAAAGGCGCTTTGCTATACCATTATCGAGATAGACGAAAAGACGATTGACGAAATCAATATTTTAGAGGCGACGAAGTTGGGTATGAAAAGGGCGGTGGAAACGCTGTCTATTACCCCCGAAACGGTGCTTACCGACGGCAATATGACGATTGATATTACGCATAAGCAAAAAAGCGTTATCGGCGGCGACGCCCTTTCTTATTCGATTGGCGCGGCAAGCATTATCGCCAAAGTGTATCGTGATAAATTGATGGACGAGTTCGCCAAAGAGTACCCTTATTACGCTTTTGAAAAGAACAAGGGTTACGGCACGGCGGCGCATATTCAAGGGATAAAGGAGCACGGCTTATGCCCAATTCACCGCAGGACGTTTACAAAAAAGTTTTAGGGCGAAAAGGGGAAAAGGCGGTGGAGAAATACCTCAAAAAAGCAGGTATGAAGATATTGCACCGCAATTTCCAAACGCCGTTTGGCGAGGCGGATTTAATCGCGCAAGATAGAGAGGAAATCGTCTTTATCGAGGTGAAAACCCGTTCTTCTAACGAGTACGGCAGCGGCGCGGAGGCGGTAAACGCCGCCAAGCAAGCGCGTTATTATAAAATAGCGCAGTTCTACGGCTTGCAAAGGGGCGGAGAGGTAAACGCGCGTTTTGACGTGGCGGAAGTTTCTATCAATTTACAAATCAACTATTTCAAAAACGCCTTTTGACGGGCGTTTTTTCTTTTACAAAACCGCTTGCGACGATAAAAACGCTCTTTCGACAAAAGTGCTTTTTATTTGTTTTTTTCACAATGTTATACTATCCCCAAACCTTTGAAAAGGGCTTGGGGACTTTTTTATGAGCGTGTATATAGAGTACGCCTTTTTATGGAATTTCCTATTGGACGGAGTGCTTTTGCGCCTCTCTTTATTGGCAATAAAGCGTAAGAAAAGGGGGATTAACATATTTTTAGCCTCGCTTGTAGGGGCGGCGTTTGCGGTGGTATTCCCCCTGTTAAGCTTGCCCTCGCTTTTATCTACCCTCTTAAAAACATCGGTGGGGTGTTTGCTTTGTTTGATTGCCTTTGGACGGGTGAAAAGCAAAAAAGAACGGGGTATGTACGCGTTGAATTGCGCTTTTTTCTTCTCGTTCACCTTTGCTTTCGGGGGCGCTATCCTCGCGTTGTTTGGAGAAAATCCGCACAAGGGGGTAATTTTATTATCGGTGGCAATTTTGACGGCGCTTTCCTTGGTTTTCATAGAAAAGCTGTATAAAAAACGGGCCGTACACGCACTTTTATACGATTGCGCTATTGCCTATCAAGGGAAAAGCGTAAACCTCGCAGGCTTTTACGATAGCGGCAATTTGGCAACCTGCAAGGGTTTGCCCGTATGCTTTCTATCCCCCGACGTGTTTTACGAGCTTTGGGGGGAGGATATGGCGCTTAACGGGGCGGATAAAGGGGAGGAAGAGTTTGCCTATTCCACCCTTAAAGGGGACAAAAAAGGGATAGCGAGAAAGGGAGAGCTTATCATAGAAATAAAGAGCGGAGAAAGGCGAAAAGGGGAAGTATATTTCTCTCCGTCGGCGAATATGGTATTACGAGAGTACAAGTTGTTGCTCCCTTCTTGCGCCTTTGAACAATTGGACAAAATAAACGAAAAATAGAGGTAGGATATGTTGGGAATTATAGACGTTTTGACGGTGTTTTTGCAAAAAATAAACCTTTTAGAGGCGAAAAATACGGTGGACTACGTGTGCGGAAACGGGGAGGCTTTGCCGTTGCCACTCTCTTCAAAAGAAGAGAGTGATACGCTTGAAAAAATGTTAAACGGGGAGGAATTGGAAAGGGAAAAAGCAAAATCCGATTTAATTCAACACAATTTGCGCCTCGTTGTATATATTGCCCGAAAATTCGACAATACCTGCGTGGACAACGACGATTTGATTTCCATTGGCACGATAGGGTTAATCAAGGCAATCAACTCTTTCAAAACGGATAAAAATATCAAGCTTGCGACGTATGCGTCAAGGTGCATAGAAAACGAAATTTTGATGTACCTGCGCCGCACGGCACGGCTTAAAAGCGAGGTCTCTTTCGACGAGCCGTTAAACACCGATTTTGAGGGGAACGAACTGCTCTTATCCGACGTTTTAGGCACTTCCGCCGACACCGTTTACGGGGATATCGAGGCAAATGCGGAAAGAGAACAGCTCCGCGAGGCGTTGAAAAAGTTGACGGATAGGGAGCGGAAGATTATGTGTTTGCGCTTTGGGCTTGGCGGCGGCGAGGAGATGACGCAAAAGAACGTGGGGGATTTATTGGGCATATCGCAAAGCTACATATCCCGTTTGGAAAAGAAAATTATCTTGCGATTGAAAAAGGAGATAGCGAAAATGGAATAAAAACCGATTTGCTATTGACAAATTCTTCAACCTGTTGTAGAATAAGTGGCAGGGATTTATTTTGTTTATAACAAAATCCAATGAGGGAGAATTTGTATGACGAGGATACTAAAAAGAGGGTTGACGGCGTTTGTCTTTGCGCTCCTTGCGCTCTTTATTGCGCTTGGCGTTTCCATAATGCCAAAACGGGCGGCGGCGGAAGAGGGCGCGTTCACCTTACAAAAAACGACGTTTGCCGAGGGCGAGGCGATTTACGTGTCGGCAACGGGCGGCGGAACGGATTGGATTGGTATCTTCCGCGAGGGGGAAAACAGCTCGGTGCTTTGGTACTACGTGGCGGAAAAACCGACCCTTTTCAACGTGCTAAACGGCACGCCCAACGCAGGGGAAAGCGCGGCAAGCATTACGGCAGGTACGTACACGGTTGCCTTTATCCCCAACAATTTAGAGGGGCTTGAAAACGCTACGAGCACGCAAACGATTACGGTTACTCCCTCGTCGTTACGGATAGAAAAGACGAGATTTGCCGAGGGCGAACAAATTTTGGTGTCGGCGATAGGTTCGGGCACCGATTGGGTGGGCGTTTACCGCGAGGGCGAAACGCTTTCCGCGCGTTGGTATTACGTTTCCACGGCAGGCTCGGGCAATTACGTAGACGTGGCTACTTTTGGAAACAACAACGAGGGAAACGGTATTTCCCCGACGCTTAGCGCAGGCAATTACACGATATACCTCATTAGAAACGACGGCGAGTACACAAACGCGGAAGTGGCAATTCCTATCACTATCACGCCCGCCTCTTCCCTGTACGTGGAAAAGACGGAGTTTACCCTTAAAGAGCCTATTTACGTTACGGCAACGCATACGGATAACGGCGCTTGGGTGGGATTGTATAGAACGACGGAGAGCGAGTATTGCCGATGGTATTACGTATCCACGGCGAATAATATTCCCTACGATATAACGAAAGGGGAGAAGAATATCGAAACGTCCTTTTCGCCCAACGTTATGCGTGGAGAGTACGTATTGCGTTTGATGGTGCCAAACGGCAACGGCGGATACGACGCCCTTTCTTCCGTGGCTATTTCCGTAGTGGGGGATACGGCTATTCCCTCCGCGCCTCTTGCCGCGTCGTACGTGCTTGAAAACGATACGGACGGGTATGCGACGGGCACGGTAACGGTGACGATGTCGACGGACGAATTGAAAGATAGATGTATCGCCTTGTTTTGGGGTGACGATAAGGGAATATTTGAGGAGTATTCGTATATCAAGTTCAAGGTGACGGGGCAAAACACCGCGTTCACTTTTGGCAAAAACGTAATTATTCCCTTTGGTGCGACAAAGCTTTACGTGTATGCGAAAAATACCAACGGCGACGCACTTTCCCAAAACTACGTGACGGTGGATTTACCGCAGGGCGCGGCGAAGAAAAATCCGCTTGGCGCAAGCGAGGGGGAAACGTTTTGGGTTATTAGCGACACGCATATAGACCAAGACGCAAACCACGTGCATAACCAACACCTCACCAACCTTTTTGGGGATATTGCCCGTATCGACGGGGACGCAATGTCGTTGATAATCAACGGGGATTTAACCAACCGCGGCAGGGAGGGGGATTTTGCCAACTTCCAAGCCATTTGCGAGAGTGCAACGGGCGTTCCGCCTATCGTGTTATCCATTGGCAATCACGAATACTATAACGGCTCTTACGAATACGTCGCGAATAAATTTTTCCAACTTGCCAAATACCCCGACGGCTCGCTCGTCAATAAAATGAACTTCGATTATTGGCAAGGGGGCTACCATTTCATATTCCTCGGCACGGACACCACGCCGCAAGGCTTTACTCACGCGGTATTGAACGAGGAAACGCTTACCTGGTTTGATAGAGTATTAGACGAGGGCAAGGACGAGGGCAAACCGACGTTCGTGTTCTTGCACCAACCGATGTATAACACCATTGCAGGCAGTCGCCCCGGGGAAGATTATAGCGGCGTAGAGGCGAATACGGAGGCTCGTCTTCGTCAAATTTTAGCCGACCACCCCGAAGTAATGTTCTTCAACGGGCATACCCATTGGACGATGAACGCGGAGGCGAATATGTACGAGGGCACGGAAGAGTTGCCTATCCGTATCTTCAACACCTCGTCGGCAGGCTATCTTTGGACGACGTACGATAACGCAAGCGGCGATTATTTGTACGGCAGCGAGGGGTATTATCTTCGCGTCGTTGGGGATACCTTGTACGTTATGGGGTACGATTTCATTGCCGATAAATGGATTTCGGCGGCGCAGTATTGCGTAGACCTCAACCCTACCAACGGCGAGGCGTGCGAAGAAGAACAGGAAATATGCAAGGACGAGGATGGCAACCACGTTTGCGACACCTGCGGTGAAAAATTAAGCGATTGCAAGGACGAAAATAGCGACCACGCTTGCGACACCTGTGGTGAAAAATTGAGCGATTGCTTGGACGAAAATGGCGACCACGCTTGCGACACGTGCGCCGAAAAGTTAAGTGATTGCAAGGACGAAAACGCGGATAATTATTGTGATATTTGCGGCGAAAGGACGGGGGAAGAAGAGCCCGACAAGCCTACCACTCCTGAACAACCCGAAACGCCCGATAATCCCAATCCCGAACAGCCCGATAACGACGGGGAGAACGACACCGAAAACACGCCCGACGCCAATCCCGAAACGCCCGATAGCGAGGGGGAAAGCGACGTGGAAACCAAACCCGAAAGCAACCCCACGCAAGGGGAAGAAAGGGAAGAAAGCGGTTGTAAAAACAGTCTTGGCGGACTTGGCGTAATCGCTTTGGCGGCGTTAAGCCTTGCGATAAGGAAACGTAAAATAAAATAAAAACGCAACAAAGTAAAGAGCGGTGTAGCGAAAAACACGGCTCTTTATTTTTTATATTTTTCGTTATAAAAAGCAAGGAAAGCGTAAAAAAAGAGTTTTTTTGCCTGTTTTTAGGTAAAAGCAGGCGCGAAGAGGGGGAAAGATTTTTAAAAGCATATTGACGAAACAAAAAATCTATATTATAATGTAAACGTATCTTATTCTATTCAAGAAGGGAGAAAAACTATGGCAAAGAAAAAGACAAAGAAATCAATTATCGCATTGTTAAGCGCATTGACGGCTTGCGTGGGTATGGGTTTTGCGTTGCAAAAAACGTCGGTGACGGCGACGGCGGCAACGGGGACGAACGTGTCTACCGATTTTTCCACCGGCGCACCCGCAGGGGTTAGCGTAAACGGATTGTACGGGTCGGTAACAAGCGAGGGGGCGTTGGCGTTCAATACGGGCGCGGTAGACGGCGCGATATTGCTTACCACCGAGGGTACGTATAAAAACTTTACGATGGAATACGACGTTACGTACAACGGCGGTGGTTGGCTTGGTTTGGTCTTGTTTGATAGCAAGGGCAGCAATCTTGGTATGTATAATAAGTGCTTTATTTACAGCAACGGCGCGTCGTTATACGCTTTCAAAAACGGAACGCCGATACATATTGGGGATTTGCCGATGAACGTTATGGCGCTCGGCACGACGACGCACGTTATTGTTATTGTGGAAAACGGCGTAACGACGATTGGTTTGTCGAATAATAACTCCTCGGTATCGTTCACTCTTTCTGCCGAGGCGGAGGTTGCGTCGGAAAACTATATTGCAATTCCCAGCACCTTTGATACGAACACGTTAATCGACAATCTCGTTATCATTAACAACGATTTGGACGGGGCGGCAACGCAGGTCGCACCCGGATATACGATGTTGCAAAATTGCGAAGAGGTGATTAGCGACGTCACCATGAACGCGTCGTCCGCGGAAATTTCTCCCTCTTCCACGCACGCAGTTCAAGGGAATAACTCGGTAAAAGTATTGGTGAACGACAACGTGTGGGGCATTTTCCACGTGGCGTTGAAAAAGGACGGTAAACCGCTTACGAGAGAGGATTTGCAAACGTTTGAATATATCGAAATGTCGGTGTATCTCGAACAAAACGGCTCGGGAGTGTATTTCTACAACGCCTTTATGGGCGAGATGAAAAAGGGCTGGAACGTGATTCGCGTTTCCGTTGACGACTTCTTGGCGCAGGTAGACGGCTGGAACGGCGTTGGGCTTGCTCCTTACAATTTTAGTAACGGTTTTGCCTATTTCCAAGTACACGGCGGCAAGGCGGACGGCGCGGTTGACACGATGTATATAGATAATATCCGCGCAAAGAATAAAGAGTGGATAGGGAAATACTCTATCGTGCAAGATTGCGAAACGATGAACTTTACGGCGGAGGGCGCAGAAGTAAGCCTTTCCAACGAGCACGTAAAAGAGGGCGAAAGTTCGTTGAAAGTGCAAACGATTGCGGCTTGGACGAGGCTCAACGTACCCTTGCTTTTTGAGGGGGAAACGTTTGGCGAAAGATTTTACGAACTGCACTCCGCTATCGAATTGTCCGTTTATTCGGCGCAGGCAAACACCAATTTCTATTTCCTCAACCATTTAATAGCGACTTTGCAACAGGGCTGGAATACGGTGTCTATCTCCACGGCGGATTTCTTGGCGCAAATCAATCAATACGGGACGATTGCGTATAACGAAGAGGGCATTGCCTATTTCCAAGTACAGGGCGCAAACGCAACTATTTACGTGGATAATATCCGCGCGAGAATATACGGCGTGAACGCGCTTGCATCGGGCGAAAGCGCGTACGTTCCCTTTGAAAACGGACTGGATACGAACGTTTGGCACGAAGTATTCACGGGAGGCGGTCAAGGCTACGTTGAGGGGGGTAAGTACGTAATGGACGCGACGGGCGCGGAAGATTACGTCACTCTCGTTACCAATAATATGTACGAGAATTTCGTGCTCGAATACGATATGCTTATGCTAACCAAAACGGAGGCGGCGTGGGCGCCCGTGCTTATGTACGGCGTTGGCGAGAACGAGTGGTTTGCGTCGAATAACTTTATTTACTTTACGATGTGGGGCGCGCTTGCCGCATTGCCCGAGGGGAAATTCCCTGCCGATACGTATATCCCTACCGTAAAACCGTTTAACGCATCGCAAACGAGCGGTTTTGAGAGCGTTCGCGTGCGCATAGAGGTAAAGGGCGGCAACGTAACCGTTGCGTTTACGCGCGGCGGAGAAAGCTGGTTGCAAACGATTATCACGGGCGATACGACGCTTGGCAAAGTGGGTATTCCCGTTTGCGCAGGCTCGAAAGTGGCAATCGACAATTTGACGATAGTTAATTTGGACGATTATTTTGGATACAAAGTAGAAGAAAAGACGTTTGCCCCGCAAAATATCACGGCAAGCGCGGGCAAGCAAGTTTCGGGCAAAATCGAGCTTGGCGATATGGTAAACAAGAGCGCGGTATTCACCTCGAATACGGCAGGTCTTGCAATCGACGAAAAGGGTAATTGGACGTACACGGCGGATACGTATAACGGCGTAACGGAGCTTTCGTACACGGTAACGATTAACGACGTCGTTGTGGGCGAGTGCGCGCCTTTTGGCGACAAATACGTATATACGGCAAACGGCGTGATTAGCCTAACGGTGGAAGACGGGCTTGACGGCGAGGAGATTGAAAGCGTAATTGCGATGATTGCCGCATTGCCTAAGGATATAACCGTAGCCGAATACAAGAATATCAAAGACGCGATTGCGGCGGCAGAACAAGCGTATGCAAAGCTCACCGATGCAGAACGTGATTTGATTACCAATTACCAAACCTTGTTGGAAAGAAGAGCGGCGTTGGATGCGTTCTGCGCGGACGAGGATAACGACCACGCTTGCGACATTTGCGGTAAGCCGATGGGCGAACACAAAGCGGAAGAGGGTGGCCATACCTGCGAATATTGCGGCGACAAGGTAAGCGACTGTTTGGACGAAAACAGCGACCACGATTGCGATGCTTGTGGCGAAAAGTTGAGTGAGTGCGAAGATACGAATAACGACCACAATTGCGATACTTGTGGTGATAAATTGAGCGATTGCGCGGATAGCGACAACAACCACAATTGCGACGTTTGTGGCACGAAGTTGAGCGAGTGCGAAGACGAAAACAGCGACCACAATTGCGACACCTGTGGTGATAAATTGAGCAATTGCGAAGATACGAATAGCGACCACAACTGCGATACCTGCGGTGATAAGTTGAGCGAGTGCAAGGATAGTGACAACGACCACAACTGCGACGTTTGTGGCAATAAATTGAGCGACTGCAAGGACGAAAACGGTGACCACAATTGCGATACTTGTGGTGATAAGTTAAACGACTGCAAGGACGAAAACGGTGACCACAATTGCGATACTTGTGGTGACAAGTTGAGCGATTGCGCGGAT
>JAZRSE010000170.1:0-7930 GCA_045651305.1 Candidatus Scatosoma sp.
ACCAACCGCCGTTGCCAAGCGCGTACAACGATTGAATTAGTTGATATCCCTCGCCCCTTGGCGATTCCCACGGGTCTAAAAAAGCGGATAGACGGGAAAGACGGTAGGGCTCGGCAATAATAAGCAAAGGCACGGCAAGCATAGCAGGCAAAAAAATCATTATAAAATGTTTGATTTTCATACCACCCAAAAATAGCATTGCAAGCATTAAGAGCGCCACACACATCGTAACCGACATATTCGGCTCTAAAATTATCAACAGGCAAATCCCTCCGCCTGCCGCGATTACGGGCAATACCCCCCGAAACGTACGCATTTTGCCCATACTTTCCGCCATATACGCGGACGAAAAAATCACAAAACCGTACTTTGCAAGCTCGGAGGGCTGCAAGGTAAACGAGCCAACGCCTATCCACCTCGTCGCGCCGTAATTGCTTTTCCCCACCCCTGGCACGAACACCAAGCCAAGCAATATCATCGGCACAATCAATGCCGCCCAACGTATTTTTTTGCCTTTTAATTTTTCATAATTCAATCGTCCGCACAGGAGCATAGCTATTAACCCAAACACGAACCCGAAGAGTTGTTTCTTGACGAAATACCACTCGTCCCCGTATTGCGTTTTCGCCACGTACCTGCTTGCCGAATACACCGCCAAAACCCCAAACGCCGCCAAAAGCGTCGTTAAAAGGAGAATAGAAATATCCCCTTTGGGCTTGATTTTTTTATTCGGTTTCGTCAAAACTATCGTTGCTTGCCACGGCAACGGCGACGTTTTCTTCCCCTCTATACTCGCTTTCAACGGCGTCCTCTTGCTCGCTTTCTTGCTCGCATTTTGGCTCTTTTGCCTCTTTGGTTGTTTGCGTACGTACGATTTGCGCAAAGACGTCACCTCTTTCTTCGTAACTTGCGAACTCGTCAAAGCTCGCGCTGGCAGGGCTTAACAGGACGGTTTGACCGCTTTTTGCAAGCATTACGGCAAGGGGAACTGCCAAATAAAAGGACGTGCAAAGGGTTAGATTTTCAAACCCTTGTTTGCGCGCGCACTTTAATAATTCAAACCTATTTTCCCCGTACAAAATGGCGTGCGCCACGTCCGTATCCTTGAACCTTTCAAACAGTTTCGTATAATCGTAACCCTTATTCTTTCCACCGAGGAGCAAAATCTTCTCCCCTTTTACCGCCTGCAATGCGTGAACGGTGGCGTCTACGTTCGTACCCTTGGAATCGTCTATGTACGTTACGCCCTCCGCCTCGCATATCTTTTCAATGCGGTGTTTAATCCCCTTAAAATCGTGCAAAGCACTTGCAATACGCGCATTTTCCACGCGCATAATCTTCGCCGTAGCAATCGCCGCCAACGCGTTTTGGATATTGTGCAAGCCCGTAGAAAAAAGTTCGGCCACCGAAAGAATTTTCTCTTCGCCAAAATAGAGATTGCCGTTTTCGTAATACGCGCCGTTTACCCGTTCTCGCACCGAAAACCAAACGACTTTTGCCTTGGTTTTTTCTGCAAAAGAACGTACGAGCGCATCGTCGAAATTGAGCACGGCATATTCCGCAGGCGTAGAATTTTTAAGCAATTTCCCCTTCAAAAAGGTGTAATTTTCCATACTGTAATGGCGGTTGAGGTGGTCTTCCGTGATATTCAACACCACCGCCACGTGGGGCATAAGCGAATTGAGCGTTTCAAGTTGAAAACTGGAAATTTCCGCAACGGCGACCTCGTTCTCTTTAAGAAAAGCAAAATCTATTAGCGGCGTGCCGATATTTCCGCAAGCGTGCGCTTGATAACCGCCCGTCGTTAAAATTTTTTCTATCAAAGAAACGGTTGTCGTTTTGCCGTTCGTACCCGTCACCGCTACTACGAGACAACGCATATTTCTCGCCGCAATTTCCGTTTCCCCGACGACCGCCTTTCCCTTTCGCTTAAAGAGCACGGACAACGGGTGGTCTATTGGTATTCCCGGGCTTAAAACAAGCGCATCGCAAGTTTCCGCAAGCGAATAAAGCCCCTCCTTTTCCACCGCTTTCGCTCCCTTTTGGATAAGCGTTTGCATATTTTCTTTTATTCTTGCGCTTTCAAGCTCGTCGTAAATATACGTTTCCGCGCCTTTGGAGAGCAAAAATTCCGTAGCGGAAAAACCCGATTTCGACATTCCTAACACCAAAAACGATTGCAATTTTGGATACATATTTCCTCCTTTTTTACCACACCAACGCAAGAATACACGAAAGAGCGAGGATAACGCTTATCATCGCGTACGAATAGGCTATCTTCGTTTCGGAATACCCTTTTTGTTGAAAATGGTGATGGATAGGCGACATTAAGAAAACTCTTTTTCCACCCGTCACTTTATAATATATGACTTGGATAACTACGGATATGACGGAAAGAACGAAAGGAAAGCCTATCACCACGATATATAGCGCGTTGCCCGTAAAACAAGCAATACACGAGGCAAACCCACCGATTGCAAGCGAGCCCGTATCCCCCATAAAAACGGACGCAGGCGAAGAATTATAGATAAGATAGGCAAGGAGCGCGCCCGTCAACGCAAAAGCAAGCACGGCGTAACCCGTCGTTTGCTTTTCGAGCAATATCAAAACGCCCAACCCCGAAAAGAAAGGTACGCTTACCCCTGCCGCCAAACCGTCCAATCCGTCCGTCAAGTTTACGGCGTTGACGCTTGCGAGAAAAACAAACACCGTCAACGGAAACACCCATATCCCTAAATCAAAACGCCGTAAGGTAAAGGGCACGTACCACTTCGTTAAGTCGTTTTTTAGGCAAAATACCCCTACCATGACCGCGACGAGCGTTTGAAAAGCGAATTTTTGCCACGCCCTTAAACCCAAATTTTTCTTATGTTTTTTCTTCAACCAATCGTCCAACAAACCCACCGACATATAGGCAAGCGCCACGACGATAGACAAAACCACGCCCGTGTTTTTCACCTCTATCAAAAAAGCGCTTGCAAGCAGCGTTGCCAACACAAACGCCAAACCGCCCATTGTCGGCGTTCCGCTTTTGTTTTTATGTTCCTTCACGTACGATAATATATTTTGCCCCGCTTTCCATTTTCGTAGCAACGGAATTAGAATTTTACAAAATACCAACGACAGGAAAAACGCCGCCAAAAGAGCCAATATACAACCTTTCATCTCTACCACCAAGAACCATCGCTTAAAAAGGACAACTATCCTTTTTCTTTATAATTTTCGCTATAATATCATTGTCGTCAAAATCGTATTTTATACCCATTATCTCTTGCGTGGATTCGCCCCCTTTCCCTGCCACCAGCAACACGTCGTTTTCGTGCAAATGCTCGATAGCGTATTCTATGGCAAGCGTTCTGTCGGGCACGATTACGTATTTCCCCGACACTCGGCGATAACCCTTTTCTATACTGGATAGAATATCTAACGGGTCTTCATATCTTGGGTTATCCGAAGTTAGAATAGCAAAATCGCTATTTCTTGCCACCGTTTCACCCATTTTAGGGCGTTTGCTTTTATCACGATTTCCGCCGCAACCAAACAGGCAATACAACTTCCCTTTACAATGCTTACGCAAAGCAAGCAACGATTTTTCAAGCCCGTCGGGCGTATGCGCGAAGTCCACGAAAATTTCCGCGCCCTCGTAGCTTGCCACCCACTCCAACCTACCTCGTACGCCGTTTAAGGTGGTTAATCCTTTTATGATCGCCGTTCTATCCACGCCCATTGCCATTGCACAGGTGGCTGCCGCCAACGCATTGTAAACGTTGTGCAAGCCTGCCATAGATAAACGAATAGGGCATATCTCGTCGTTGATATTAAAAACGCAAGCCGTACCCAATAAATTCTCACTCGTAATCACGGCGAAAGCGTCGGCAGGCTCGGTAATGCCATAGAAAAGCGTTTTTTGCTTATCATTGCCCGTTTTTTGCATTTCTTCGCCCCATTTTCGCCCTGTTTCATCGTCGCCGTTTATGATTGCAAGCGAACAATCCCCCTCGAAAAATAGCCGTTTTTTAGCCTTTTCGTAGGATTGCATATCGGAAAAGAAATCCAAATGGTCTTGCGTGAGATTGGTGAAAATGCCGGCAAAAAAAGAAATCCCCTCCGTTTTATAATAATACAACGCGTGCGCGGAGACTTCCATAACCACGTAGCGTACACCGCTTAAAAACATATCCGCCAACGTTTTGTGTAGAAAAATAGGGTCGGGCGTAGTTAAATCGCAAGGATATTCTTTCCCTGCATACTTCACCCCAAGCGTACCGATTACCCCCGTCTTTTTCCCCGATGCGGTGAGAATTGCCGCCAACATATATGCCGTCGTCGTCTTTCCGTTCGTCCCCGTTACACCGATTATTTTCAAATGCTCGCTTGGGTTGCCGTAAAAGCTCGCACTAATCTCCGCCAACGCTTTGCGTGTGTTTTTCACCAAGACTTGCGGCACAGGAACGGGCAAAATCCGTTCTACGACAAGCGCAACCGCTCCGTTTTTGATTGCGGAAAGCGCAAAATCGTGCCCGTCGTATTTATCGCCCGACAAGCAAAAAAATAAGCACTCTTCGCCTATTTGACGACTATCAAAAGCAAGACTTGTAATTTCCCTATCCCAATCGTTCCGCTTTTGTAACTCTTCCAATTCTATATTTTCTATTAGCTTTGATAATCGCATACCGTCCCTCCATTGTTGCATATACCCTATTTTATGCGCCTGTCCACGGGAGTATGTTTATAAAAGCAACAAAAAAAGAGTTGTCTATTGACAACTCTTTTTTATGGAGAAAGCGTTAATTACTTTCTTTTCTTTTTTCTCGACATTGCAAGAGAACCAACCACAGCCGCAGCCATCATCGTGCCTGCGATACCGAGCGAGCCCTTGCAACCCTTCTTGCCTTCTTCCTCGTCTTCCTTCTTGGAGGGTTTGGAAGAATCGCCGCCCGTAGGATTGCTGTTCTTTTCAACAACCTCTACCGTCAATTCCATCGTGCCTGCTTTAAGCACTTTTACGAAATCGCCTTTAATCGTCAAAACGCCGTTTGCATAGGTATAAGCCGTTGCGTTGAGGGTTTGCGTCTTGTCGCCAACCGTTCTCGTGAGCTTGATTTCCGCTTTGGTAGACAAACCGCTAATGTTGAATACCAAATCAGCCGTGCTACCTTGTGCAACGTCTTGCGTATCGTCACCGTTTACCGTAACGTTGCCCGTCGTCGTAACCTTAACGGTTACCGTTGCGGAAATATCAACGGTTATTTCAACGTTGCCGTTGTCCGTTACAACTACAAACGTGTTTGCGCCAACTTTACGGCCCATCAAATAGGATTCCGTCAACGTCAACGTACCGTTTGCGAACGTGTAATCGTCTTCGGCAAGTTTGTAATACGTTTCTTGCGTACCGCTAACCGCCTTACGTTTTACAAGCGTAACAGTCGTGGCGTTTTCTACTTCAAACGTGATATCGCCGCCGTTAGCCTTTTCAAATGCCTTTGCGGACATTTCAATACTTGCTTTCGTTACTTTAACCGTAACAATCAACGGTTCGTCTGCCGTCGACGCGAAAATTTCAAATGCGTTTTCCGCGTTCGCCAAAGATGCGATATAGCCAGCCTTGATGGTCAATGCGCCGTCAACGTACGTATAAACGTTTGCAGGGATTGCATTGCCGTCCAACTTGATTACGGTGATTTCTACTACGTTTTCAATTGAAACGCTTGCATCTTCACTGGACATAATTTCAACGAGTTCGGGTGCGGAAGGTGCAGGAACGTCGTAATCACCCAACGTGATTTCCGCCGAATCCAACGCCGTTTTCTTCGTAACAAGCGCTTTTGCATCGTCGCCCAATACGTCATACGCCGCTTTTGCCTCGTCGTATTTTGCCTTCATTGCTACATATTCTACAAGGCTCGTGCAAGAGGTGGGAATCAAATCAATCTTCGCATCTACAACGTCCGCCGCGTCCATATTCGTCTTGAACGTGGAAAGCATCGTGTTTGCCGTTTCCAATACGCCTGCGTTGCTAACGAGCGATTGCGCTACGCTACCCAAATTGCCGTAAGCCGTTTCCGCCGCATCATAAGCAGCTTTCACCGTTGCATACGTTGCTCTATCTACCGTCGTTGCGATAGCGGAGATTTTTTCAACTACATCGTCAGCCGCCGCAATCTTTTCAGCAAAATCGTCAATCATTGCTTTTGCTTGCGTCAATTTTGCGGAGTTGGTAATATCGCCCTTGTTTGCAAACGCCTCGTATGCGTCGTTAGCCGTATTGTAAGCGTTTACCGCTTTTGCGTAATCCTCTCTCGTAACAATAGACGTGGGGATTTCGTCAATCAACTTAATGATACCGTCCGCGTTGCCTGCCAAGCTTTCTTCGTACGCGTTAAGGTCCGCGCGACGAGCCGTCAATTTCGCATAGTTATCTACGCTTGCTTTTGCACTATCGCTCAATGCGCCGTATGCGCTTTCAGCCGCTATGATTTGCGCCTTGATTGCGTTATAGTTGCTATCCGTAATTGCGTCAGCGGAAATTTGTTCAATCATTGCAACAACGTTTGCCGCCGCATTTCCTTCCGCCTCCAAAGCCGACAATTTATTGCCAAGCTCGGTCAACGTAGCCGCTTTCGTAACGAGCGCTTTCGTAACGTTATCCAAGCCTTCGTACGCCGATTTTACTGCGTCATACGCCGATTTAACGCTTGCATACGTATCTTTCGTTACGTCCGTAGGAAGACCTGCGATTTGCGTGTCTACCCCGTCGGCAACGTCAATTTTTGCCTTGAACGCGTCAAGCATTGCTTTACCTGCATCCAACGCCGCTTTGTTTGCACCTGCTTTCAAGTTATCATCCAACGCGTCGTACGCATTTTTAGCCGCCGTGTAATCGGCAAGTTCCGTTTCGTATTGCGCTCTCGTAGATACCGAGGAGGCAATCTTGTTAATCAACGAGTTTGTATCGCTAACCGCCTTGTTTGCCAAAATATACAACGAAACGTTCAAAGAGCCTGCGTCCGTATTGATTACGTGCGCTTTGCTACCCGTAGAAAGCGATGCCGTATATGCGCCCGTGAAGGTTAATACGCCGCCCGTATAGCTGTATGCGCTTGCGTCGATAGCCTCGCCGTTATGCGTAATGGAAAGGACAGCGTCTACGTTTTTAAGCGTAACTTTTGCCTCTACGCCTTGGTTTACTCTAACCGTCGAGCTACCGTCGATAGCAGGCTTATCTTTAATAATAAGCGTCAAAGTAAACTCGCCGTTTTCCGTATCTACTACAAACGTGTGCGTACCTTTACCAAGCGTACTTGCATAAGACGCCGTAAACGTCAACACGTTGTTTGCATAAGACCACGAGTTGGTGTTTACCGTCGTCGTGCCGTCTTTCTTAATCGAGATAATATTCGCTACGTTTTCAAGCGTTGCCGTAGGCGCAGTTGCAACAGCCGCACCGACGGTGTTACCGCCTACTACACCAGGCACTTTGGTAATTTCAATCGTGATTTCAACTTCGTAATCCTTCACGCCGTCGTTTGCCGTTATCGTAAGCGTATGTTCGCCAAGCGCCAACGTTTTAAGATACGAACCTTTAATCGTCAACTTATTGTTGCTGTACGAATAATGTGCAGCCGCCAATTCTTCCGTGCCTTTCTTGATTTTGCTAATCGTCTTCGTGTTGATAAGCGAGAAGATAGCGTTGCTCCCCTCCGCTTTGTCCGCGCGAACGGAGAATTTGCTTGCGCCTTCAACGCCAGGTTCGGGAAGAATTTCTCTAATGTTTACGTCGTCCACGTAGATATCCGCAACGCAAAGCGCGATGGAGATGTAACCTGCCGTTTTAACGCAGTTAAAGTCTGCCGACGAAGGAAGTTCGCTGCCGCCCATATGTTTGCCGTCAAGGTACAAATCGAACGAATCTTCGTTCATTACGCATTTA
>JAZRSE010000171.1:0-9166 GCA_045651305.1 Candidatus Scatosoma sp.
CTTGGCTCACAGAACGACATGGCTACGATCCGACTTATTTGAAAGAGGCAGGCTCGCAAATTATCCTTGCCAACACCTACCATTTATATATGCGCCCGGGCGACAATATCGTCAAAAAGGCGGGCGGATTGCACAAGTTTATGAATTGGGACAAGCCTATCCTCACCGATAGCGGCGGTTTCCAAGTATTCTCGCTTGGCAAACTCAACAAAATCACCGACGAGGGAGTGGAGTTCTCTTCCGCAGTAGACGGGAGCAAGCATTTCTTCACGCCCGAAAAGGCGATGCAGGTAGAACAAAACCTCGGCGCGGATATTATTATGGCGTTCGACGAGTGTAGCGAATACGGCTATAACCACGCCAAAGCAAAATCGGCAATGCTCCGTACGGCGGCGTGGCTGGAAAGATGCTATAAGTACCACACCAAGGCAGACCAAGCGCTTTTTCCTATCGTGCAGGGGAATATGTATAAAGACCTCCGCGCGGAAAGCTTGGCGCGTACTCTCCCGTTCGTAAAGCACGGTATTGCCATCGGCGGACTTTCCGTTGGCGAACCCAAGCCTTTAATGTACGAGCTTTTGGACGACTTGCAACCCAAGCTCCCCACGGACGTACCCCGTTATTTGATGGGCGTAGGCTCTCCCGATTGTCTTATCGAGGGGGTAATGCGCGGTGTGGATATGTTTGACTGCGTACTTGCTACCCGTATTGCGCGTAACGGCACGGCGCTTACCTCGCGTGGGCGCGTGGTGGTTAGAAACGGCAAATACAAAGAAGATTTCACGCCTCTTGATAGCGAGTGCGATTGTTATTGCTGTAAAAATTACACGAAAGCGTACTTGCGCCATATGATTAACGTGGGCGAAATGTACGGCGCAATGCTGTTGAGCTTGCATAATATCACCTTCTTGCACAAGCTTATGAAAGGTATGCGTAACGCTATCCTTGGCGGTTACGTAAAGGAATACGCAAAAGAGTTCTACGAAAAATACGGCGGCGAGGGCAAATGGTAGGCAGTGCCTACCGTCACGTCTTTCTATCTTTCGTCATCGCTTGGGTATAGCGGTTTCGTTGATAGAATATTTACAAATATAAATCAATTTCTACGGGCGAATATCGTTCGTAGAAATTTTATACAAAAAACAGAAAACCACTTGACAAAGCAAAGATTGTATGATATCATTTTGATATCAGCAAAAACAAAAAGGAAGAGATATGGACGAAATCATTAAAATCGAGCATTTATACAAAAGCTACGGTGACGTGCAAGCGGTGAAGGATTTGTCTTTCAAGGTGAAGAAAGGGGAGTTGTTTGCCTTTCTTGGCTTAAACGGCGCAGGGAAGAGTACGACCATTTCGATTATGTGCGGTAGTTTGCAAAAGGACGGGGGCGAGGTTATCATTGACGGCAACGACGTCGATAATCACTTGGCGGCGATAAAAAAGGATATTGGCGTCGTCTTTCAATCGTCCGTGTTGGATAAACCGATTTCCGTTTACGACAACTTAAAAACGCGGGCGGCGTTATACGGAATCGTCGGTAAAGAGTTCCAAAAACGTTTACAAGAGCTTTGCAAAGATTTCGATTTAGACGGTATTTTAAAGCGTCCCGTGGGGAAACTTTCGGGCGGACAACGCCGTCGGGTGGACGTGGCGCGCGCGCTTTTGCACGAGCCGAAGATTTTGATTTTAGACGAGCCTACGACGGGGTTAGACCCTCAAACGAGAAAGACGGTGTGGGGAGTGGTGGAAACTTTGCGTAAGGAAAAGGGTATGACCGTTTTTCTCACCACGCATTATATGGAAGAGGCGGCGGACGCCGATTACGTGGTGATTTTGGACGGTGGACAAATCGCGGCGGAAGGTACGCCGTTGCAACTCAAAAACGCGTACACGGGCGATTTTATCACTCTTTACGATTGCGATGAAGAGGCGGTGAAAGGGCTTGCAAAGCCGTATAAAAAGCTGCCGCTTGGGTGGAGAATTGCCGTAAAAGACACGAAAGAGGCAACCGATTTAATCGTAAAACACCCTGAAATTTTCGTCGATTACGAAATTGTAAAGGGGAAGATGGACGACGTGTTCCTTGCCGTGACGGGTAAAAAATTGCAAGGAGGGGAAGTATGAAAAACGTAGGTACGACGTTGATAAAACGCAACGTGAAAATGTTTTTTAAGGACAAAGGCACGTTTTTTACCTCTTTGATAACGCCGATGATTTTGCTTGTATTATACGCTACTTTCTTGAAAAACGTATATCGCGATAGCTTTGCACAAATTTTCCAAGCCATTGTGCCGGGCGCACAGGTGGAAAAGAGGTTGTTGGACGGCTTGGTGGGAGGGCTTTTGCTCTCTTCCCTGCTTTCCGTAAGTACGGTGACGGTATCCTTTTGCGCCAATTTGTGTATGGTGGCGGATAAGGTGACGGGCGCGCGCAAGGATTTTGACGTGTCCCCCGTAAAATCCCGTTCGATAGCGCTTGGGTATTATGCGGCAACGGCGATAAACGGGCTTATTATCGGTTTTTCGGCAACTATCTTGGGCTTGGTATATTTGGCTGCCGTCGGTTGGTATCTCTCGTTTTTAGACGTATTGGCGCTGTTTGGCGACGTAATGATTATGGTGGCGTTCGGTACGGCGCTTTCCTCCCTTATATGCTATCCGCTTACCTCGCAAGGTCAGCTTTCGGCGGTGGGCACGATAGTTAGCTCCTGTTACGGTTTTGTTTGCGGCGCATATATGCCTATTTCCGCTTTTTCCATAGGGATTAGAAACGTAATGTCCTTTTTCCCTGGCGCGTACGGAACGTCGCTTTTGCGCAATCACGCTTTGCGCGGCGCGTTTTCGCAGGTGTCGGCGCAAGGGTATCCTGCGGAATTGGTAGAGGAATTGAAAAATATGGCGGACGCTAATTTTTATTTATTCGAGAGCAAAGTGGAGCTTTGGCAAATGTACCTCGTATTGATAGCTGCAACGGCGCTTTTGGTGGGCGGATACCTGTTGTTATGCGCGTTAAAGGGAAGAAAAAACGGAGCGAAGAAAAAGAGCGCGAGAGGCGAAGAAAAGTAAAAAAATTTTTGTCAAAGTAGCGCAAATAACGTCGATTTTTTCGTTAAAAGCGTGTGAAAAAGGGGTAAAGATTAAAAAAGTGGCAAAAACGGTAACAAAACGCTTGCCAAAATGGCAAAAAATGGCTATGATATATGTTGTGATAAAGAGGGCGTAACGTTTGCCCGATGAAAAAAGGAGATAAAAAATGTTGAATAGATTGGTTAATTTGTTGGACGCAGCGGAAGGCAATCAAGGCTCCCCTTGGGGCATGTATATTTTGCTTGGCGTGTTCGTATTGCTCTTCGTTGGTATGATGGTGCTTAACCGCCGTACGCAAAAGAAAAGACAAGTAGAAACGGAAAATATGCTCAATGCAATCAAACCCGGTAACAAGGTAAAGACGATTGGCGGTATTTGCGGCGTAGTTGTAGAAGTTTGCCCCGAAGATAACACGTTCGTATTGGAAACGGGTACGGAAGCAAGCGGTAAATCGTATATCAAGTTCGATAGACAAGCAGTTTATCAAACGGACGCAGTACCTACGCCCGTAGCAGCGCCCGTAGCGGCAGCTCCCGTAGAAGAAACGCCCGTTGAAGAACCGTTCGTAGAAGAGGCAAGAGAAGAGGCTGAAACGACGGAAGAAACGCAAGCGTAAGCTTTTCAAAAAGGAATAAAGACAAGACACCTTCGCATACGATAATGCGGAGGTGCTTTTTTATGCGTGGAGAAAGAGATTATTCAAACGGTTTAATGCAGATTGTAAAAGGTGTGGCAATGGCGCTTGCTTTGTCCTTTGTTTGGACGGTGGTGTTCGCCAATATTTTGCGTTTTAGCCATATTTCAAGCAGAGTGGTTTATCCTGTCAATCAAACGGTGAAAGTGTTGGCGATAGCTATCGGCACGTTGCTTTTCGTGCGCGGAGAAAAGGGATTTTTGAAGGGGATAGGGATAGGCACGTTGTTTTGTATGCTCTCCTATCTTACCTTTTCGGCGGTGGGCGGAGATTTTTCGTTGTCGTGGTTGATAGTGGCGGAGCTTGCCTTGTCGGCGTTTGCAGGGGTGGTTTGCGGAGCGATTGCCGTCAATTTGAAAAAAAGCGGTTAAAAATAAGGAAAATTCTTGCAATCCGCTTGCAATTTCGTGAAAAGTGTATTATAATAAGATTATAAATCCATTACCAATAGGAGAAAAGATTATGATTAAGACGATTGCGAAACCTGCTGAAAAGAAAACGACGGCTTGCGGCGAATGCAGAAGCACCTGCCAATCCGCTTGCAAAACGAGCTGCACGGTAGGCAACCAGTGCTGCGAAAGAGTTACGCGCGAAGAAAAAATCGAACGTAAATAATAGACGATAAGCCGTAGCGATACGGTGAGGCGTAAGTAGGAAAAATGGCAAAGAAACGGCGTATTTGGATAAGTACGCCGTTTTTAACCCGTTATCGGGAAGAAAAATTTTGTAGAGATAGATAGATGGTACACGTATTTTCTTATAAAGATAAAAACTATATTTACGACGTGGGCAGCGGCAGTTTGCACGAGTGCGACACCCCCACGGCGGACTATTTGAAAGCGAAAGAGGAAGGACAAGCCGTCGATATTACCTATATCACCGACGAGCAAATTAAGGAAATTCTCGGCGACGTGGAAGCGTTGAAAGAGCAAGGCTTGCTTTTCAAGGAAGAAGTGAAAACGTACGCAATGAAGAGCAACGAAGTGAAGGCGCTTTGTATCCACATTTGCCACGATTGTAACTTCCGTTGCAGATATTGCTTTGCGGACGAGGGGGCATACCACTCTAAACGAGAGAGTATGTCTTTTGAAACGGCGAAAAAGGCGGTGGATTTCCTTATCGAAAACAGCGGTAAACGCAAGGTTTTGGAAATGGACTTCTTCGGCGGCGAACCGCTTATGAACCTCGACGTGTTAAAGCAAACGGTGTACTACGCAAAAGAGGCAGGCGCAAAGGCAGGCAAGAAATTCCTGTTCACGACGACGACCAACGCTCTTCTTCTCAACGACGACACCATCCGTTTTTTCAACGAGGAAATGGAAAACGTCGTGCTTTCGCTCGACGGGCGTAAAGAGGTGCACGACGCCATTAGAAAGAGCATAAACGGCAAGGGTACGTACGATTTGATTATTGATAAAATCAAGAAATTTATCTCTCTTCGCGGAGATAAAAGCTATTACGTGCGCGGTACGTTCACGGCGAAAAACCTCGATTTTGGCAAGGACGTGCTTTTCATTGCAGACCAAGGCGTCGATTCTATTTCGATGGAACCCGTCGTTACGGAAATTCCCGATTTGCAAATTAGAGAAGAGCATTTGCCGACGATTGAAAAGGAATACGAAAACCTTTGCGAGGATTATTTGAAATATCACGCCGAGGGGAAGGGCTTTAACTTCTTCCATTTCAATATCGACTTGGAGGGTGGGCCTTGCCTTTCCAAACGCGTGTCCGCTTGCGGCGCCGGTAACGAGTATTTCTCCGTTACCCCCAACGGCGATTTGTATCCCTGCCATCAATTCGCAGGCGACGAAAAATTCCGTATGGGCAGCGTGTTTGAGGGGATAACCCGTCCCGATATTCGTGAAAAGTTCAAAAACTCCTGTTTATTCACGCGTAAAAAGTGCGAAAATTGCTTTGCGAAATTCATTTGTTCGGGCGGTTGCAGCGCGAATAACTATCATTTCAACGGGGACATTGACGAGCCGTATGAAACGACTTGCGCGATGATGAAAAAGCGTGTGGAATGCGCGATGCATATCTTGGCGCAAAAGAAGTTGGCGCAAACGAACGGCTAAAACCTTTCCCGTAGGGAAAAGGATAGAAAAAATAGGCAAATTTCTCACAAAAAAGAAAAAATTTTTCGCTTATCCGCTTTTATAACTTGACGGGTGGGCGAAAAATAGGGTATAATAAAAAAGTATCATTGTATTTGGATATAATCCAAAATATTTAGGAGGCACTCAATGGGCAAGAAGAAATCGGTGGCGTTAATGGTAGTTCTTACCATCGTAATCGTTGCTTTGTGCGCGCTCGTGCTTTTCCCCTCCGTACCGGTTGGGGTAAAGGACTGGAAACCCGTTGCATCGCAATACGATTTCAGCACCGAAATAGACGGTGGGTACTATGCGTACTATTATCCGGAAGGGGTTATTCCCGAAGCGGAATATAACGACATCGTACAAGGTTCGCAAGAAGTATTAGATTCTCTCGATTCTACGGAAGAAGAGAAACAAGACGCGCAAGAAGAGTTGGACAAATACGTTGGCAACTACGAAGCGCATAAGGGCTTGTATCTTTCCACGGAAGACGAATACGGCATTTTCGTAAACGGTAGCGTATCGGAAGAATTTACGTCCGCGTTCAAAAAAGCGGCGGACGAAGTGGCTGCAAGATACGAGGCAAAAGGCTACGCCGATTACAGAGTAGCGATTGTTGACGATTATGCAATCCGCGTAGAACTTCCCAAAGTGGAAAGCAATTACGCAAGCGTATTCTCTATGTTCGCAACGACGGGCGAAATGAAGATGTTTGTCGGCGAAGAACCGCTTGAAGAATTGGAAGAAGAGGGCGCAAAGGCGGCGGACCTTATTGAAGAGTTCTCCGTTGCGACCAAAAACGGCGCGGCGTTCGTGAAAGTGAAGTTCACGGATAAGGGCAAAGAAATGCTCGTTCGCGTAAGAGAACAACTCACTGATTCTACGGAAGCGGCAACGGCGCTCCATATCAAGATTGGCGAACAAGACCTTATCCAAATCTACACCGATTCCTTGATGGACAACAACCGCGAGGCGCGTGTGTTGGCGGTGGAAAAGGAAAACAAAGAAGTCGTTGAATTGTACTCGATTCTTTTGAACTCGGTATTAAACAACGAAATGGATTTCGCTTTCGACGTAAATAGAATTGAGGCAAGAGAATTCTCTTCCGTATACGGCGATAACACGGTGACGCTTTTGTACGTTGCGCTTGGTATCGCGTTGCTTGCGGCAATCGTTCTTCCTATCGTGAAGATGGGTAGATTCGGTGTCGTTAGCGCGTACACCACCCTTTCCTATTTGGTAATCGTAGGTATTTGCTTTAAGTATATCACGGGCAGCGTATTCGAACTTACGCTCGGCGGCGTATTGCTCTTTGTGATGGGCTTGGTGCTTATCAACGCATTGCAAGCGTATATCTACTGTGCAATCAAGAAGGAATTTGCGCAAGGTAAGACGGTTGCGTCTTCCGTAAAGGGCGGATACAAGAAAACGATTTGGGCGGTTGCGGATATTTACGCAGTATTGCTTTTGGGCGCGGTATCCTTGATTATCGGTCTTGCCGGCGTACGTACGCTTGCAATTCACGCGCTTGTCGTTGTTATTGCGGCGGCGTTTAGCAACTTGCTTTGGGCGCGTTTTATCAACTACGCTTTCTTGTCTGCAAGCAAGAATCAGTTTAAGTATTTCCGCTTCGTAAGAGAGGAGGATGACGACGATGATGAATAAGTTTTTTGCGAAAACGGTTAAGAAAAGAAGCGCGGCAATTACGTTGGCGGTAGCAATCGTATTGTTGGCGGTATCCATCATCGTATCCGTACTTTGCGGCGTTAATTTCGGCGCAGGCTTGGAAAACTCCAAGTCGATTACGGTAACGGTAAACAGTTTCGTTTACAACAACGAAAGAGATGCTTTGGAAGAAACGTGTGAAGACGTTTTCGAGGCGAACGGCGTATCCGCAAAATACGTTTATCGTTCGCTAATGAGCGGTGACAATAGCGAGCTTGCGTTCGTGTTCGACGCGGAAACGGACGACGCGAAATTGGCGGCGGCAAAGATTGCTCTCAAAGCAAAATTGTTAGAAGAATCTGCAAACGAAGAAAGCGCGCTTAGCGGCGCTATCGTAAACCTTGCGTCCAGCAGCGAAACGATTAAGACGGCTATTGCGTCCGCTCGTTTGTGGCGCGCGGCGATTGCCGTAGGCGTGTATGCAATCCTTGCGTTTGTTTACGTGGCTATCCGTCACGGCGTATGCTACGGCTTGGTAGCGTTGATTGCGCCTTTGGTATCCGCTATCTTGACGACGTCGCTCGTATTATTGACGCGTATCCCTGTAACGAGCGCAACGTTCTATACGGTATTCGTTTCGGCGTTCTTGGCGGGCGTGTTCGTTATGATGTTGATAAATAAAATCAGCAACAACGCAAAGGAAGACGCTTATGCAGATGCCGATGCGGAAACGCTTATTAAAGGTTCGCTTATGAGCAATTGGGTGGTATGGACGGCGGTTGCGCTTGGCGTAGCAGTTGTTCTTGTCGGCGCAATTGCAACGGCAGCGGTGCGTTATTTCGCACTTGCCGCGTTCGTGGGTTTGGTCGTAGCGACGTTCGTAGGGCTTATCTTTGCGCCTGCTTGCGTATTGGCGGCTAAAACGTACGTGAAGGCAAAAGCACCGAAGAACGCTTACGTTGGTGCAAAAAAGGCAGACCAAGAATAAATCGTATGATTTTGGGCGGGAGGGGGCAATAGCTTCCACCCGCCCGTTTTATATTACTTGACACACGTAGGAGAACGTATGAAGAAACTCGTCCCCGAATATTCGCTTTCGGAAGAACAATTAAATACCGTAAACGAACTTTCGTACAAGACGGGCTTAACGGCAAATATTCTCCGCATATTGTACGCACGCGGCGTGGATACGGAAGAAAAGATTGCGCGGTTTATGAAACCGTCCAAGCATAATTTCCTTTCACCCTTTTTAATGAAGGGCATGAAGGAAACGGTGGAAGCGTTGACGGCGGCGCGCGACGAGGGCAAGGTTGTTGCCGTGTTTGGCGATTACGACGCGGACGGCATTTGCGCCTCCGCCATTATGTATCACGCTTTGCGTGATTTCGGCATTGACGCACACGTGTACGTGCCCGAACGCGCGGACGGGTACGGTCTTTCCGAAACGGTGATAGACCGTATTTTTGAGGACTGCAATCCCGAAATTTTTATCACGGTAGACTGCGGTATTTCCTGCGCGAAAGAGGCGCAATACATTTACGAGCTCGGCTCGGACGTTATCGTTACCGACCACCACGAGCTCCCTGAAATTTTACCCGATTGTATTATCGTCAACCCCAAAC
>JAZRSE010000172.1:0-11737 GCA_045651305.1 Candidatus Scatosoma sp.
ACTCGTTACGGCAGTAAGGAAATGCAATACGCATTTTCCGACGAAAAGCGTTTTAAGCTTTGGAGAAAGCTTTGGGTGGCGCTTGCGGAATCGCAAATGGAGTTGGGGCTTAACGTTTCGCAAGAACAAGTGGACGAATTAAAGCAATTCGCCGAAGATATAGATTACGAATTGGCGGCGCAATTTGAAAGAGAAGTTCGTCACGACGTTATGGCGCACGTACACGCATACGGCGCGTATGCAAAAAAAGCGATGCCTATTATCCATCTTGGCGCAACCAGCTGTTTCGTTGATTGCAACGCCGAGGCGATTATGCTTGACGATGCGCTTGATATTATTTTGAAAAAGCTCGTCAACGTTATGGAGAAATTGGCGAAATTCGCGCTTGCTTATAAAGACGTGCCTACGCTTGGCTTTACGCATTTGCAACCTGCACAGCTTACCACGGTGGGCAAGAGAGCAACGCTTTGGTTGCAAGATTTGGAAATGGACTACGAAAATTTGACGTGCCTTAAATCGCATATCAAACTCCGTGGCGTGAAAGGTACGACGGGTACGCAAGCAAGCTTTATGGAACTTTTCGACGGCGACGAAGAAAAGGTGAAAGAACTTGAAAAACGCGTCGTTGTGAAACTCGGCTATGAAAAGGTGTACGGGGTAACGGGTCAAACGTATCCTCGAAAGCTCGATTATAATATCTTGTCCGTGCTTTCGCAAATCGCGCAAAGCGCGTATAAGTTCTCCAACGATATTCGTATTTTGCAAAATATGAAAGAGATTGAAGAACCGTTCGAAAAGAAACAAATCGGCTCTTCTGCAATGGCGTACAAGCGCAATCCTATGCGTAGCGAGCGTATCGGCGCACTTGCAAGATATATGCTTTCCTTGCCGATGAATAGCGCCATTACGGCGTCTACGCAATGGTTTGAAAGAACGTTGGACGATTCGGCGAATAGACGTATCGTTAACGCACAAGCGTTCTTGACGGTAGACGCGATTTTGAATATTTATATGAACGTTGCCGACAACCTTGTCGTTTACGAAAAAGTTATCGCAAAGCATAACAACGCGGAACTTCCTTTTATGGCAACGGAAAACGTTATTATGGCTTGCGTGAAAGCGGGTGGAAGTAGACAAGAATTGCACGAACGTATCCGTGTGCTTTCTATGGAGGCAGGCAAAAACGTTAAAGTGGAAGGTGGGGAAAACAACCTCATTGATTTGATTAAAAAAGACGATATGTTCAAGGCGGTGTGGGATTCGCTTGACGAAATTCTCGACGCGAAGAAATTTATCGGCAGAGCGCCTTCGCAGGTTTGCGAATTTATCGAAAACGAAATTAAACCGATTTTGAATAAGCATGCGGATTTGCTTGGCGAAAAGGGCGACGTACGCATTTAAGGAAGAAAAAGATGATTTACGATATTGCAGGGTTGAGGATGGATATACGAAATAAATATTCTTTTACCGACCGTTTTTGTCGGGAGTATTTATCGAGCGACCAATCTTCCCCTGCGGATATTGTTGCCGACGTCTCGAAAGAGGAGTTTCTTGACGAAAAAGAACGCAGCCAAGGTTTTTCCGACGGATATATCGAAAATTTGTGCATATACCGTCAAATTTGCAGGCAAATCACGGTGAGAAATCGTTTTTTGTTACACTCGTCCATCGTTGAATACAAGGGCAATGCCTATGCGTTTTTGGGCAGGAGCGGTACGGGAAAATCCACGCACTCCAAGCTTTGGTTACGCTACGTAGACGGGGCGAAAATTCTCAACGGCGACAAACCGATTTTAGAGTGTAGCGACAACGGCATAATCGTACACGGCACGCCTTGGATGGGAAAAGAACAATTTGGCTATAACGGCGTTGCGCCATTGAAAGGGTTGTGCTTTTTAGAGCAGGCAAAGGAAAACGAAATAACAAAATTAACGGTAAAAGAGGCTGTACGGCGTGTTTTTCCGCAAATTTTACATCCAATTGAGGAAGACTATGCGGCAAGAACGTTAGAGCTTGTGGATAGTTTGGTAATGCAAACGCCTGCGTATTTATTGCGTTGCACCATTTCCAAGGAGGCGGCGCAAAAATCGTTTGAGGCGCTTACGGGTGAAACGTATTGTGAGGAGGAAAACGGAGTATGAAAATTAAAAGCGGTTTTGTAATTCGTAGCGTCGGCGGTGAAAACGTCGTCGTTCCCGTTGGGGAAATGAGCAAAGAATTTCACGGTATGATAACCTTAAATGAAACGGGAGCGTTTTTGTGGCGTTTTTTCTTGGAAGAACGTTCTGTGGACGAGGGCGTAGAGGCTTTGCGTTCTACTTATAACGTGGATGATGCAGTTGCTCGCGTGGACGTAGAGCGTTTTGTAAGCGTATTGCAGGAAAACGGGTTTACTGTTTAAGAATATGGAAAAAGAAACGATAAAAATTGAAGAGGTTTTATCGCAAAAGGGGATGTACGTCGGCCCAACGGTGGGCGTGAGTATGCAACCAATGCTAAAAAACCGTCGTGATACGGTTGTCGTTCGCCCTAAAAACGAACGATTAAAAGTATTAGACGTTGCGCTATATAGACGTGGGAAAGATTACGTTATGCACCGTGTTATTAACGTGCTTGACGATACGTATATAATACGTGGCGATAATTGTCACTACGACGAAATCGTTGAAGAAAAGGACGTTATCGGCGTATTGACGGAGTTTTATCGAAAAGATAAACACGTTTATTGCACGGATAAAAAATATATTCGATATTCAAAAAGAAGAGTAAGAAACTATCCTTTCCGTTTGTTTTTCGTTCGTGTGAAAGGGAAGTTGAGTAGAATATTAAAAAGACAAAAATAGAGGTATATAGATGTATACGAAGTTGGACGGAAAAGCTTGGTTGAAGAAAGAGATGCGGCAATATCGCGCCGTTATCTTGTTTTTAACCTGTCTTTCCGTTTTTTCTACGCTTGCGTCTTTGGCTTTTGCTTATTTAACTCGTTATTTAATCAATAGTGCCTCTTCGGGGAATAAAAAGGGCTTAATCGTTTTTTCTTGCGTTTTGCTTGGCGTTTTATTCTTCCGTATTCTTTTGCAAACGCTGTATGGATTTTTTACGGATAAAGCTCGCGCAAAAATCGTACGCGATATGCGCGCCAAAATTTACGAACAAATCGTTCGCTCCGATTACGCCCAAGTACAACGCTATCATAGCGGAGAGCTTTTGAACCGTTTGACGAGTGATTTGCAAAGCATTTCCACGACGACGGTTAGTTTGCTCCCCACACTCGTGGGTATGTTGTCGCAATGTATCGGCGCAATCGTGGCGCTGTTGACAACCGACCCGTTGTTTACACTCATTTACGTTGTTTGCGGCGGTATCTTTGGCGGTATTGCTACGCTCTTCCGTAAGCAAATCAAAAAACGCCAAAAAGCGGTTTTGGAGGCGGACGGCGCGTCGAGGGCGTATATGCAAGAGGGAGTTTCTTCCTTGATGACGGTAAAGGCGTACGGCGCGGAAGATAAATCGGCGGAAAAGGGCAAAGAGCTTGCACAAGAGCATTATAAAAAGCGTTTGAAGCGTAGCGCTATGAGCGCGTCTATGCACGCTATTTTTACGCTTTTAAGCAATTTTGGCTTGATTTTTGCGATTGTTTGGTGTAGCGTTAGCGTATTACACGGCAACACCAATTACGGCGTGATTTTGTCCGTTATATTGCTTTTAATGCAATTCCAGCACCCGTTGACGGGGTTCTCATCCATACTTCCTGCGTATTACGCGCGCCTTGCAAGCGGTGATAGACTTGCGGAAATCGAGGCGATAGATAAAGAAGAAACGACGGCGGATTTTGCGGAAAGCGACGTTTATAACGAAATGCTTTCCTTGGGCTTTGACAACGTTTCGTTTGCGTATGAAGATACTCCCGTGCTTTGCGGCTCTTCCTTTGAGGTAGAGAAAGGGCAAATCGCTTGCTTAACGGGTATTTCGGGCGCAGGCAAAAGTACGGTGTTTAAGTTGTTGTTGCGTATATATGCGCCTACGGAGGGCGAAACGTTTTTGCGTTCGTCAACAGGGAACGTTGCTCTTGATATGCGGTATAGAAAGTTGTTTGCGTACGTTCCGCAAGGCAATTTCCTCTTTTCGGGCACGATACGCGAGAATTTAACCTTCTTCCAAGACGGAGAAGATAAGAAAAACGAAGGGGCGATAAAAAATGCGCTTGAAATTGCGTGCGCGAAATTCGTTTTCGATTTACCGCAAGGCTTGGATACGCTTTTGATGGAAAAGGGCGCAGGGCTTTCCGAGGGGCAGTTGCAACGCTTGGCGATTGCGCGCGCGATATTATCACAACGCCCTATACTTCTTTTAGACGAGGCAACGTCGGCGCTGGATAGTGAAACGGAAAGCGAGATTTTGGAAAATATCCGCGCTTTGAAAGATAAAACCTGCCTTATAGTAACGCATCGAAACGCAGCGCTTACAATTGCGGATAAAATTTTTGCCGTAGAAGAGGGCAAAATCGTTGAAAAATAAGCTTGGTGGTAGTTGTATGGATAAATATATTATCGGCATTGATTTGGGCGGTATGAGCGCGAAAGGCGCGTTGTTTACGATGGACGGGGAGTTGCTTTGCACGGATAGAGCAACAACCAGCAAAAACGACGGCTTTGACGGCACGGTGCTTGTGTTGGCGCGGCTTGCTCGTTCTTTGGCTGAAACAGGCGGTATTGAATTTTCTGCCGTGCAAGCTATCGGCGTGGGCGCTCCCGGCGTTGTTGATAGCAATGAGGGCGTAGTGCTCCGTTGGAGTAATTATGGTTGGCAAAATGCGCCTCTTGCTAAAGAGCTTTCTTTGTTGACGGGAAAAAAGGTGTTTCTTTTGAACGATGCAAACGCGGCTGCTCTTGGCGAGGCGAAGTTCGGCGCAACGGCTAAATACCAAAGCAGTATTCTTCTTACGCTTGGTACGGGCGTTGGCGGTGGTATGGTGTTTGACGGAAAACTTATCGAGGGGTATAAAAGCGCAGGTGCAGAACTTGGGCATATCACCATACGTAAAGGCGGTATCCCTTGCGCGTGCGGCCGTAAAGGCTGCTATGAAAAATACGCCTCGGCAACCGCTTTAATTTCTCAAACCCGTCACGCAATGGTAGATAATCCTCAAAGTCAATTATGGGATATCGTAAAAGGCAATCTTGAAAACGTCGATGGTAGAACGGTGTTTATCGCGGCGGCAAACGGTGACGAAACGGCTAAAAAAGTCTTGGAGGAATACGTTGGTTATCTTTCCGAGGGTATTGCGGACTTTGTCAATATCTTGCGCCCCGAGGCGATTGTGCTTGGCGGTGGCATTGCAAACGAAGGGGAAATTCTCTTCGAGCCGCTCCGTAAAGCGGTTGACGAACGTTCGTATATTGCGATGGATATCGTACCTTTGAAGATTGTCGGGGCGAAACTTGGCAACCGTGCAGGCGTGTACGGGGCGTATAGCCTTGCAAAGGAACGCCTTGGCGAATAATTTTTGAAAAAGATTAAAAAATTTTATAAAAACACCCTCGTAAACGCTTGCTTTTTTTATCTTAATTGATTATAATGATAAAGCTTTCAGTTGAAAGATGCCGCTGTGGTGAAACTGGCAGACGCAACAGACTCAAAATCTGTCGAGGGAGACCTCGTGTCGGTTCGACTCCGACCAGCGGCACCAAGAAAAACACGTCCCTTGTGGGCGTGTTTTTTTGCGTGTTGAGTAAAGGAGTAGAAAGTTAGTTCGACTACGGGCAAGGAGTGAGAGCGAAAGAAAAATTAAAGGCGATTGGTAGGCGAGCGACGCCGCAATGCGCAAAGCGCATACCAGCGGCACCAAGAAAAACACGTCCCTTGTGGGCGTATTTTTTTGCGTGTTGAGTAAAGGAGTTGAAAGTTAGTTCGACTACGGGCAAGGAGCGAGTGCGAAAGGAAAAATAAAAGCGATGGGGCATAGAAGATAAAAAGGACACATCCGTTTTGAGATGCGTCCTTTTTGTTTATTCTGTGGTATAACCCACGCAGTTTTTAATAATTTTAATCAATTCTTCTATTTCCATTGTGCAATCCAAATCAACCCACTTGTTGATAATGCCTGAAACTCCGCGAGTGTAGTATTCCAAAAGATAAACCCGTTCGTTTTCGTTTTGTATAAAATTGGATATTGCAGGATAAAAAAATTCTTGATACATTTTTCTATATGCGTTTTCCACTTGAAATAACTGCGGTTTTTGGTGTACCAATTTGAGGATTTTCTTATTCTTTTTCACAAAATTTAAGTAGGGGATTAAATATTGCGAAGTGATTAAAAAGGAATTTTCTTTCGTTGAAAAATTGGGCGGATTATCTTGAAAAAACGATTGCATAAATTCTTTGTTGATATTTTCAACCGTTTCTTCAAAAAGGTCGTATATGTTATCGTAATGCAAATAAAACGTGGAACGATTAACTCCGGCTTTTTTGGTTATTTCCGTAATGGAAATAAATTCGATATCCTTTTTTTCTAACAAACTCAAAAGGGCTTGGTTCATTAAGTTGGCGGTATAAAAATATTTACTCTCGTTTTTTTTCATTTTTATATTTCCTTAATTTTGTATTGGCTTTAATAATCATAATAATAGCAGTTGTTATTATAAAAGCTGAAACAACACCGCTTAAAATCGGGAGAATAATTTTTCGCAGTGGTTCGTTGTTCTCGCCAAAGTTTGTGAGCATTGTATTGGTAAGCGTTACAATGGAAACGCTTGCTGACACGAGCATTATTAACTTCAAAGACGAATAAACGTAATGGCTCTTTTTAATAAACTTTATGCTGCTTATAACGGCTATGGTTAAAACGCAAAACGAATATGTGGCGAGTGTGATAACCGTAATTTCGTGATGTTTGACGGGGGTAGTTCTATATATTAAGAGAAACATTAAAAGAGAAACCACAACGTTGATAATGAGTAGGAAATAACCGCACGTTTGCATAGTTTTGGCGGTGCTTTCATTAGAAAGCATTTTTTCGTGGTTAATAATCTTTCTAAAAATATATACACGTATGCAAGAAAGCAAAGCATAGTATATCGACATTACCCAAAACCACGTGGAAGAATAAACGCAACCGATAATAAATAAGAAACAAGCATAACCAATGTTAAAGAGTACGGATAAGCTTAAAAAGAATTTTATTCTAAAATCAAGATTGTTTCTTATCTTATTCAACAGCATAAAACGCATTATTCTTCGTTTGCAATTTCGTTTGCAAGTTTGATAATATCGTCTGCGTATTTATTCTTGGATTTGGCTAAAATCTTCTTATAGATAGGATAATTGACGCTAACGCCTAAAATACCGATACAACCAATTACAATGCCCCAAGCCATCGTCAAAGGGGATAACGGAATAAGGACACCCATTGCAAGGCTCATCCCCGTTCCTAAAATAAGGCTAGAAACAATGCCGAATACAAGAGCGAAAATCAACGAGGGATTTTTTGCTTTTGCGTCCAATTTCTTTAATGCTTTTACTTTGGATGTTTTCTTGGGCGCGTATTCGTTTGCGATTTGTTGTGCATAAATTTTGTCTGTGTTCATAATAATCTCCTTAAAAATAAAAATCGTTTTTTGCTCGAGCAATTGTATTATAGCACATAAGAAACGGGAAAAGCTACAACAAATTTTTGATAAAATGTTTATTTTAGAGAAATATTTTTATATTCTCTTGCGATTTTTTCTATTTCGTGGTACAATAATAGTAAGCAAAAAAGTAGGTGATTATTTATGGAAAAATTGGTTTTAATTGACGGCAATAGCTTAATCAACCGCGCGTTTTACGCTACGCCTGTTTTTACGACGAAAAGCGGTACGCCCACAAACGGCGTTTTTGGTTTTGTAAAATTGATGTTAAAAATTATCGCCGATAAAAAACCTACCTATTTTGCGGTGGCGTTCGATTTACACGCACCTACGTTCCGCCATAAAATATATGCCGATTATAAGGCAGGCAGAAAATCTATGCCGGACGAGCTTGCCGTGCAAATGCCTATATTGAAAGAAGTGTTAAAGCTTATGGGTGTGAAAACGCTAGAATTGGAAGGTTACGAGGCGGACGATTTGCTCGGTACGATGGCAAAGAAATTCGACGTGCAAACGTATATCTATACGGGCGATAGGGACGCGTATCAACTTGTAGATAGTTCAACCAACGTATGTTACACGAGAAAGGGTGTAAGCGACATTTTAGAACTCTCTATGGATAATTTCAAAGACGAGATTGGTCTTACTCCTGCGCAAATCATTGATTTGAAAGCGTTAATGGGCGATAAATCGGATAATATTCCTGGTGTTGCAGGAATAGGCGAGAAGTCGGCAACGTCGCTTTTAGAGCGGTTTTCTAATATCGACGGCGTGTACGCGCATTTAGACGAAATCACGGGGGCGTTGCATACTAAACTTGAAAACGGGAAAGAGGACGCATACTTTTCCAAGGAATTGGCGACGATTAACACGCAAGCGCCGATTGAGGTTAGCATTGGAGATTGTTTATTGAAAATGCCGTTCAAGAGCGCGGTTAAGACAAAGTTTGCCGAACTTGAATTCAAATCATTGGTTTCAACGTCCATTTTTGAGGAAGAAACTGCCCAAGAAGAGGAAAAAGAAAGGGTGGATTTTGAGGCGGAAGAAAATTTCCCTGTTTCCGTTATGGAAATGCTTTCCGTTTTGGAAGGAAAAAAGATTGGGGAAGTCGCGTGCGACCTTACGGATAAGGAATTCCGTTTTATTCTTTTAGATGAGGATTTTTATTCGAAAAAGTCGGCGGTAGAATACGTATTGCCGATTAAAAAAGACTTACTCGATACAGGCTTTTTCGATTGGGAGTTAGCGCCCGTTTACAATCGTTTATTTGCCGAAAAAACGCGCGTTATCGCCTATAACGTAAAAGAACTTATGCACGCGGTATCGGCGGTAAATGGCGGTATTATAAGCGAATACGAGGACGTATCTATTTTGAAGTGCTTGGCGGACGGGTTGGGGAACTCGGACGGGTTAACCTATTGTCTAAACGAAAACAACTTGGCGGAAAAGCATAGGGCGTTTGGCGTTGCTTGCTTATTCAATATATATTATAACCGTTTATTGGAGCAGGAAAAGGATTTATATAAGAAAACGGAATTACCGCTTGTAAAAGTCCTGTTTGAAATGGAAGAAACGGGCGTTTGTATTGACGAGGAAACGCTGTATAAAACGGCGGCGCAATTTAGCGGTGAATTATCGGCGATAACCAAGGAAATTTATACGCTCGCAGGGGAAACGTTTAATATAAATTCTACGCAGCAGTTGGGTAAAATTCTCTTTGAAAAATTGAGGATTGGCGGCGATAAAAAGAAAAAGGACGGAAAATATAAAACGACGGCGGAAGAACTTGAAAAATACGCCGACGATTATGAGATTGTCCGTTTGATATTGCGGTATAGAAAGATACAAAAACTCAATTCCACCTACGTAGAGGGCTTTAAGCCGTTGCTCGTGGACGGGAGAGTGCATACGACGTACAATCAAAGCCTTACGGCAACGGGCAGACTTTCAAGCGCAAACCCCAATTTACAAAATATTCCTATTCGTACGGACGAAGGGCGCGCTCTTCGTAAATTGTTTACGGCAACAAGCGGAAACGTCTTAATTGACGCCGATTATTCGCAAATCGAACTTCGTCTATTGGCGCATTTTTCGGGCAGTAAAGAGCTTATAAAAGCGTATTGTGAAGAGGCGGATATTCACGCGCTTACCGCATCGCAAGTGCTGGATATTCCCATTGAAAAGGTTACGCCGGCGCAACGTAGGGACGCAAAAGCGGTGAATTTTGGGATTATTTACGGTATTAGCGCGTTTGGGCTTTCCAAAGATTTAGGGATTAGCGCCAAAAAAGCGCAGGAATATATTGATAAATACTTCGAAAACTATTCGACGGTAAAAGAATATATGCAAAAGAACGTGGATACGGCGAAAGAAATGGGCTACGTAAAAACGTTGCTTGGCAGAAGACGGGTAATTAACGAACTTCGTTCTTCCAACTTTAATATCCGTTCGTTTGGCGAACGCGCCGCAATGAATATGCCTTTGCAAGGTTCGAGCGCAGATATTATTAAATTGGCAATGATTAACGTTTACAATCGTTTGAAAGAGGGTGGTTATAAGGCAAAACTTGTGTTGCAGGTTCACGACGAACTGGTAATTGATTGCCCGAAAGATGAGGTTGAAAAGGTTTCCGCACTTTTGAAAACGGAAATGGAAAACGCGGTGTCGTTGCTGGTGCCGCTTACCGTAGACGTGGGCGTTGGCGAATCGTGGTATGATACGAAATAATGTTTCACAACAATAGTTTCATATAATACAGTCGTGGAACAATAATCGTGAAACAAAATATTGTTTGGTTTTTGATATGAAGAAATGTATTGCAATTACGGGTGGTATTGGCAGTGGCAAATCCACGGTAATAAATATAATTAAAGAAGAGGGCTATCCCGTTTTTTCTTGCGACGAGATTTATAAGGAAGTCGTTTTGGAAAAAGAGTATATTGCGGAGATTGAAAAAAACTTTCCAAGCGTTGTCGAAAAAGGGAACATCAATCGCCGCGCTTTATCCCATATTGTTTTTTCTAACGAAAAGGCAAGGGAAACGTTGGATAATCTATCGCATCCAAGGATTATGGCTCGCTTGTTAGAACGTATGCGCTCGTGCGAGGCGGATTTTGTTTTTGCCGAAGTGCCTCTTTTGTTGGAAGGAGGGTATGAAAATCTATTCGATAACGTTATCGTGGTTTTACGCCGCGAAAAGGATAGATTGCACGACGTAATGCAACGGGATAACGCAAAAGAAGAGGACGTCCTTGCGAGAATGCGCGCGCAGTTTGATTATGATAATATAAATAACCGAAATATAAACGGCGCAATTTTTATAAATAACGACGCCGCTCTTTCAAAATTGAAAACGAGCGTAGAAATCGCTTTGCAAACAATTACGAAATAATCTAATCGTGAAACAATTTGTGTGAAACAAAATAATGCAATAAATTATTAAGGGAAATCCCTTGCCTAAAAATGGCAGGGGATTTTTATATTTTCGAAGAATATATTATGCGTGACATAGGTATATTGTTACGCATAGCATAATTATTATGTTTGGCATAGTATATAATTTGGGACTTAAAAATGGTAAAAATTAACAAGAAAAACATTGAAAAATGGTAAAAGGATACAGGGGAGCAAAAATATGGAAAAATAGTTAAAATTTTTTAATTTTTTTTCGTAAATACCCTTGAAAAAATAAAGAAAATGTAGTAAAATATACATAATATATGTATCACAGTTTTTTCGCTGTTAAAATTGGAGGTTTTCATGAGCGTTTTAAATACGGATTTTCCGTTGCATTTATTTCACCATGGAGAGAATTTTAACGCTTATCGTTTGATGGGTGCACACCCTATAACAGTCGATAAAAAGCGTGGCTATATATTTAGGGTTTGGGCGCCGCACGCTGTAAAAGTTTCCATCGTAGGGGATTTTAACGGGTGGGACGCTTGTTCGCATGTTATGGAAAGGATGGTCGATAACGAAACGTTTGAACTGTTTATTCCCGGCGTAAAACAATTCGATAAATACAAGTATTGTATCGAAACGGGTGATGGAAGAAAGTTGTTTAAGGCAGACCCGTACGCTTTCCATACGGAAACGCCCGATATTCACTC
>JAZRSE010000173.1:0-2193 GCA_045651305.1 Candidatus Scatosoma sp.
CAACGATTACCGTTAGAGGGCAAGAGGGCGTTTACGGTATGCCTTATACGGATAACACCTTTTTCTTGTATTACAATAAGTCGGCGTTGACGGAAACGGACGTGCAAAGTATTGACGGCATTTTAAGCAAATGCTCCGCCAATAAAAAGTTCGCCTATCCTATGAAAGACGGTTGGTACACCTCGGCGTTCTATTTCGGTAAAGGGCTTGGCTACGAAGTGCAGTACGACGAAAACCTTGCGGAAACGAGCATCACTTGCGATTTCGACAACGCAACGGGTACGGCGGTGACGGAGGCGATGTGGGGCTTGGTAAAAGACACGCGCGTAAAAGCGGACGCGGACGATTCGAAGATAATCGCAGGCTTTAACGACGGCTCGATTATCGCCGCTGTGTCGGGTATTTGGAACAGAACGGCAATTCAAGGCTATTTAGGGGATAATTTTGCGGCGGCGAAATTGCCCACGTATACGCTCAATAAAGGCGGAGTGGGCGAGGAACAAGTACAACTCGTTTCCTTTGCAGGCTATAAGCTTATGGGCGTAAACAACTACTCTAAAAACAAGACGGACGCAATGGATTTTGCCGAGTTCTACACGAACAAGGAAAACCAAATAAAGCACTTTGAAACGCGCGGTTTCGTGCCTACCAACGAAGAGGCGCGCGCGGCGGAGAAAGTACAGGCGGACGAGTGCGCGAAAGCGATTACGGCGCAACTTGCACACAGCAAAACGCAAAAGAGCGTTCCGTCCACCCTTTGGGTACCGATGGAAGGGCTTGGCTCGGCAATGGTAACGGGCGCGCAAAGCGGTAATTTCGATTTGGCGGCGCAGTTAAAAGCGTGTGTGGACGCCATCGAGTCCACTTCGGCAAAAACAGGGCAAGAATAAGCAATTATTAAAAAGGAAAGGATAGCGTATGGGAAAAACAATGGTTAAAAAGCGGAAAAAACCGTCGGTGTTTCGGGAGCTGATTTCGGCATTTCGACGGGGGACGTATCTTACGCGCCTTTCCTTTTTTATATCGGGGTTTGGTCAAATTGCGCGCGGACAAATTGCCAAAGGCTTTTTGTATATGGCAACCCAAGCGGCGTTTTTATTGTTTATGATTTTCTTTGGCGGACGGTATATCGCGCATCTTTTTTCGGGGGATTTGGGCAGCCGTCTTTCGGGGGAGGTTTGGAACGAACAACTGCAAATCTTCGAAAAGGTAAAAGGGGATAACAGTTTTTTAATCTTGCTCTACGGCGTGGTGTCTATCGTGCTCGTATTCCTTTATATTGCCGTTTGGGTATCGAACGTGAAAGGGAGCTATGAAAACGATAGACGAATACGTCGAGGGGAAAGGATATATAAACTAAAAGACGATTGGCGAGCGCTTATAAACGAGAAGTTTTATATGCCGCTACTTGCGTTGCCCTTTTTAGGGCTTTTGCTCTTTACCGTAATGCCGCTTATCTTTATGGTGCTTATTGCGTTTACCAATTACGACTACGCGCATATGCCTCCTGGAAAACTCTTCGATTGGGTAGGCTTTTCCAATTTCAAAACCCTCTTTTCCCTTTCGGGCGGCACTTCGGGGTTTGCGTTGGTATTTTTGCGCGTATTGCTATGGACGTTCGTGTGGGCGTTTTTTGCAACGTTCACCAATTACTTTTTAGGCGTAATCATTGCGCTTATGATACAAAAAAAGGGAATACGCTTAAAAGGGCTTTGGCGCACGCTTTTCGTGCTTGCTATCGCCGTGCCGCAGTTCGTAACCTTGCTCCTTATGCAAAAAATTCTTGACGGCGACGGGATTTTGAATAAGGTACTTGGCACCAATATCCTATGGCTTGCCGACCAGCGTAATTTTGCGCTTATCCCAAGGCTTATGATAATACTTGTCAATATTTGGATAGGCGTGCCATATACGCTTTTAATGAGCTCGGGAATTTTAATGAACATCCCTGCGGATTATTTCGAGGCGGCTAAAATAGACGGGGCATCACCCGTTAGAATATTTTTCAACGTGACGATGCCGTATATGTTGCAAATAACGACGCCCTATTTGATAACGCAGTTCGTTGGCAATATCAATAACTTTAACGTTATTTGGCTATTGACGGGCGGCGGACCTGTGGATAATTTGTATTACGGCGGCGGTACGCAGGCGCAGTCAACCGACTTGCTCGTGACGTGGCTATACCGTTTG
>JAZRSE010000174.1:0-2638 GCA_045651305.1 Candidatus Scatosoma sp.
CGTCGCAAGCGAAGGTAACTTTGTTGTCAAGCAATTCGTTAAGTCTTGCAGCAACGGGAGCAAGCGTGAGCTTTTTCACGTCTTTCTTTGCTTTTTCCAAAGCCTCTGCCGTAGCAGCTGCTTGTTCAGCCTCGGGAAGAGCTGCAATCTTTGCCTTTTCTTTCTTGTTGAGTTCAAGTTTTTCATCGAAAACGTTGTGGGGTTTGCCCATGTGCGAGCAAAGTACAACTTTCGCGCCCTGTTCCATAAGGTACTTAATGGTGGGCAATGCGCCGATAATACGGTTTTCGTCCGTAATAACGCCGTCTTTCATGGGTACGTTGAAATCGCATCTAACAAGGACTTTTTTGCCTTTAACGTCGATGTCTTTTACGGTTTTCTTGTTCATAGAAACAAATTCTCCTTAACCTTTAATTTTTCGTCCGTATATATAATACCCGTTTTTTTTACGTTTGTCAACTTTTTGCGAAAACAAACGGCAAAAATATTTTATATTTTTAAGGAAAATTGCGTGAAAAAATGCTTGAAAAAATTGTCGTAACCGTTGACGAGCGCGCTAAAAGTGTGTTATAATAAATGTCGAAAATAAAAAAGGCGGTGTGCTTATGAGTAGAGCGGACGAAATTTTCGTGCAAAATATGACGGATATTATTAAAAACGGGTATTGGGATACCGAGCTTGACGTGCGTCCCCGTTGGGAGGACGGCGCAAAAGCGCACACCGTTAAAAAATTCGGCATTGTAAATAGATATAACTTGCAAGAGGAATTCCCTATCCTTACCATCCGCCGCACGGCTTTCAAGTCCTGCGTGGACGAGCTTTTGTGGATTTGGCAAAAGAAGAGCAATAATATTCACGATTTGAATTCTCACATTTGGGATAGCTGGGCGGACGAAAACGGCTCTATCGGCAAGGCGTACGGTTATCAACTTGGGGTAAAACACAAGTATAAAGAAGGGGAATTCGACCAAGTGGATAGGGTACTTTTCGATTTGAAAAACAACCCTGCAAGCCGTCGTATTATGACGAATATTTACAACTTCCAAGATTTGCACGAAATGGGCTTATACCCCTGCGCGTACTCGATGACGTTCAACGTATCGGGGGATACGCTTAACGGGATACTCAACCAACGCTCCAACGATATGCTTACGGCAAACAACTGGAACGTGGTGCAATACGCTATCTTAATGCATATGATGGCGCAAGTATCGGGCTTGAAAGTGGGCGAACTCGTGCACGTGATTGCGGACGCGCACATTTACGATAGACATATTCCGCTTGTGGAAGAGGTGCTTGCAAACCCGCAACATAAAGCGCCTAAACTGATTATCGACGAAAGCATTAAAAACTTCTACGATTTCACGGTAGATAGCTTTAAGCTTGTGGATTACGAATACGAAAAATTTGACAAGAAAATTCCGGTGGCGATATGATAATAGCGATTGTACACGCTGATAAAAATTGGGGGATTGGAAAGGGGAACGATATGATGTTCTCTTTGCCCCAAGATATGAAATTTTTTCGCGCGACGACGCTCGGTCACACCGTCGTTATGGGCGGCAATACCCTGCGTTCTTTCCCTGGCGGAAACCCCTTAAAAAATAGGGTGAATATCGTGCTTTCGAGGGGGCAGGTACGCGATGATTGTATTTTTGTGCGTAGCTATGACGAGTTGAAAGCAGAAATGAAAAAGCGCAACGCGGAGGACGACGTGTACGTTATCGGCGGCGGCGCGGTGTATAAAGAACTGCTTTCCTTTTGCGACGAAGTGCTCGTTACCAAAGTAGACGCCGTGGGCGGCGCGGAAGTGTTCTTCCCCAACCTTGACGAGATGGATAATTTCGTTTGCGTGGACGAGGGCACGCCGATAGAGGATAACGGCTATATTATCCGTTTTACAAAATATAAAAATACGGCGGTGAAACCGTTATAAGTAACTTTCCGCAAGCCCAAGCAACGGGTTTGCGGATTATTTTTGCCTTTTTTCAAAAATATTTAGAAAATATTTTCATATAACGGGCGGTTTTTTGTTGTCAAGAAAGGAAAAAAGTATTAAAATAATAGGGTTGAAAAGTTTGCTTAAAGAAAGGAGTTACCAATGATTAGAAACGATTTGAGAAACGTGGCGATTATCGCGCACGTAGACCACGGCAAAACGACGCTCGTTAACGAGATGTTGGCGCAAGGGGGCGTTTTCCGCGATAACCAACAAGTGCAAGACCGTGTTATGGACTCTGGCGATTTGGAAAGAGAACGCGGCATTACGATTCTTGCAAAAAACACGTCCGCACATTACAACGGCGTAAAAATCAATATCGTAGACACGCCTGGACACGCCGATTTCTCGGGCGAGGTAGAACGCGTCCTTAAAATGGTAAACGGCGCGCTTATCTTGGTAGACTCGGCGGAAGGTCCTTTGCCGCAAACCCGTTTCGTTATGCAAAAGGCGCTCTCCTTGGGGTTAAAGACGATTATCGTTATCAATAAGGTAGACCGTCCCGACGCGCGTATTGCGGAAGTTGTGGAGGAAATGCAACTTTTGATGATGGAGCTTGACGCCACGGACGAACAGCTTGAAAGCCCTATCGTGTACTGTTGCGGTAGAGAGGGTACGGCGTCGCTTACGCCCGATAAA
>JAZRSE010000175.1:0-5841 GCA_045651305.1 Candidatus Scatosoma sp.
TAACGCACGCCAACGGCGTGCAAATCACGAGCGATAGCCCATATCACTCCCAATAGGGCAACTTTCTCACCGTCTCAACCCTTTGGGCAAATGGTTTTTCACAATCCCGTTTACCACTTTACCCAAGCCAAGCGGATACCCCTCTACGCATACCACGCACCAACCGCCGTTTGCGTTTGCCTCTATCGTTTCTCCGCGCAGGTATTTTTCAAGGCGCAAATCGTCCGTGGATAAATCCACCGCGTTCTTGCACTCGGCTTTTTTTACGCACGTTGCCAAAGCGTGGAAGGGCTCGAAACGCCCGTTTTTCACCTCGCCCAAGCGTACGCCTACGCGCAACACCTGCAAGCCGCGCCAATCGAACACGCCGCTTGGCAAAGCGTACAAAACGCCGTTTACCTCGTGCAAATTGCTTGCAAACGGGGCGTGGAAAAATCCCTTTTCAAATTCCTTATACACCTTGGCGCTTGCCATAGAAACGCTCGGTTTTATCTCTCGAAGAGGAACGCTCTCGCCCTCCCCCTCGCGCGTAAAGAGCGCAATGAAATGCCCCTCGCCCTTTATCTTGTGCGGATACAGTTTTTCCTCCTTAACAAGGCGCATAAAAGGGTGTTCTTGCAAATACGATTGCACCTGCCCCTCGTCCTCTTCCACGGCGAACGTACAGGTGGAATACACGAGCGAACCGCCCGCTTTCAACATCTTCGTCGCCGCCGCCAAGATACGGCTTTGTCTACGGGCGCAAAGCGCAACGTTTTCCTCGCTCCACTCACCAAGCGCCTCTTCCGCGTTTTTGCGGAACATACCCTCGCCCGAGCAGGGTGCGTCTACGAGAATTTTATCAAAATACCCCACGAACTTCTCCGCCAATTTTTCAGGCGTTTCGCAGGTGACGATTGCGTTTTTAATCCCCAATCTTTCCACGTTTTGCAACAATATTTTCGCGCGGTTTTCCACGGGCTCGTTTAGAACGATTAACCCCTGCCCTTGCATTTTACACGCAAGCTGCGTGCCTTTCCCCCCAGGTGCGGAACATAAATCGAGCACTCTTTCCCCTGCCTTCACCTCTAAAAGGGGCGCGGCGGACATAGCGGAGGGTTCTTGCGAATAGAACACCCCTGCGGCGTGGAAGGGGGACGAACCAAGCTTTTCCTCGCTCGTGTAAAACCCGTTTTCCTCCCAAGCAATCTCCTCTTCTAAAAAGGGAAGTTTCGCCTGCAAAACCGCCTTTTCGCCCTTTAACGGGTTTAAGCGAACGCCTTTGTAGGGCTTGTTTTCATACGTGGCAAAAAATGCTTCCCACTCGGTTTGGGGAAGCTGTTTTTGCATCTTTTCTATGAATTTTTCAGGCAAATGGTATAACATTTATACTCCTAAATACTGCGCGAAACTTTCGGGGGTGTATATCGGCGTGTTTTTCGCCTCCACCGATTTCTTGCGCGGACAGTTTTCCGTTTCAAAGCATACGTACAAATCGCACTCTTCCGCGCGGTAGGTAATCCTTGCCGCATTGTCAAAAGCCGCTTTCAACAGCTTTTTCGCAAGCGCCGTTTGTAACTCTAACGCGTGCGAGAAACATACGGTTTTATCCTTTAATTTCCCCTCTTTTGCGCGTTTTCTCTTCTCTTTATCGGCAAAGATATGGAACTGCGCGCGTGCGCGTTCTTTCGCCTCTTTCGCCTTTTCCCTTGCCTCTTTATACGCCTCTAACGCCGCCGACGTCGTTTGCGTGATTTCGTAATTTTCTATCTTGCCCGTCGTCACGGCGTACTTTTCAAGCAACGCTTGTAACGAGCAATCCTCCGCCTTACAAAGTGCTTGCGCCACTTTCATCGTTGCGTACGCGTCGTCTACGGCGCGGTGAGGGGTGAACTCTACCCCCAAACGCTCGGCAATAATGCCCAAGCCGTATTGACGGGAGAAATCCCCAATGACGTTCATATACAAAAACTGCGTATCGGCAAAACGGAAGGAAAAGGAGGGCAGGTTAAAGCGGTGACTTTCCAAATTAAGGTACTTCACGTCGTTTTGTACGGCGTGCCCTACCACCAACGTATCCTCGTCTTGCAAAAGCGCGTATATCCTATCCGCCTGCGCTTTGAACGTGGGATATTTCTTAAAATCCTCATACTTATAGGGAAGAACGATGCCCTGTTCCCCCTTTCTATCGGTGAGGTGGAAACCGCCTTGTGGATTGATAAGAATATCTTCCTTTTCGAGTATATGAAATTGTTCGTCCGTGAGGCAATACCCAAACGCGCAAATTTTCGCTACGTTTTTGAAAACGCCCGCGCATTCGATATCGAAAAATAAGTATCTCATAAATCCTTTTTACAGTATTAGGGAACGGCGTTTGCCGTTCCCGTAAGTTTTTATTTGGTGGGGTTGATAACGCTCTTGCCGCCCATATAGGGACGAAGAGCCTCGGGGATAGTTACGCTGCCGTCCGCTTGCAAGTGGTTCTCCACAAATGCAATCAACATACGGGGAGGAGCAACTACCGTGTTGTTAAGCGTGTGCGCAAGTTTCACCTTGCCATCGCTATCCTTGTAACGAATCGCCAAACGACGTGCTTGCGCGTCCGTTAAGTTGGAGCAAGAACCCACTTCGAAATATTTTTGTTGACGAGGGCTCCACGCCTCTACGTCGCAGCTCTTGTATTTCAAATCCGCCAAGTCGCCCGAGCAGCAACCAAGTTGTCTTACGGGGATATCCAAGGAACGGAAAAGTTCTACCGTATAGAACCAAAGTTTTTCATACCAACTATCGCTCTCTTCCGGACGGCAAACGACAATCATTTCTTGCTTTTCGAATTGGTGGATACGATAAATACCTCTCTCTTCAATGCCGTGCGCGCCCTTTTCCTTTCTAAAACAAGGGGAATAGCTGGTCATCGTCAAGGGGAGTTTCGCTCCGTCGATAATTTGTCCCATAAATCTGCCAATCATCGAGTGCTCGGACGTGCCGATAAGATACAAATCTTCCCCCTCGATTTTGTACATCATATTTTCCATTTCGTCAAAGCTCATTACGCCCGAAACGACGTCGCCGTGAATCATATAAGGAGGAATTACGTAGGTAAAGCCCTTATCAATCATAAAATCACGCGCGTACGAAAGCACCGCCGAGTGCAAACGTGCAATATCGCCCGTCAAATAATAGAAACCTTGACCGGAGGTACGGCGAGCGGAATCCACGTCGATACCGTCCAATTTCTCCAAAATGTCAAGATGATACGGGATTTCAAAATCGGGCGTGAACGCCTCGCCAAAACGTTTCAATTCTACGTTTTCGCTATCGTCCTTGCCGATAGGCACGTCGTCTGCGATAATATTGGGAATTGCCATCATCGTCTTTTTGAGGGACAATTCTACCTCTTCGTTTTCCTTTTCAATCGCCGCAAGACGGTCTGCATCCGCTTTTACTTGCGCCTTTACCTTTTCCGCCTCTTCCTTTTGGCCCGCTTTCATAAACGCGCCTACTTGTTTAGAAAGCGTGTTACGTGCCGCGCGAAGCGCGTCCCCTTCCGCAATCAATGCACGGCGGCGCGCGTCAAGCGCAAGCGCCTCTTCCACAAGCGGAAGCTTATGGTCTTGGAATTTCTTTTTGATATTTTCTTTTACCAATTCGGGATTACTTCTAATGAGATTGATATCAATCATACGGCACCTCGTTATAGCGATTTACTCTTCATTTGTTTTTTGCCTTATTTTGCGGTGGCAAATCGTGCAAATCGTAGACTTGCAAAGTATATCTTTATTATACAACTTTTTTGTCGTAATTGCAATTAAATGGTATCTATCCTTATCAAATTCCCGTAAAATTTCCACAAAAAACTTGTATTTTTTCAACTCGTGTGCTATAATAGAAACACTATACTGCATAATGGAGAAATTTATGGCAGAAAAAAAGGTAAAAACCGCGCCCTCGCAAACAAAGGGAACGGAAAAATTAAAAAAGGAGCCCGTGAAAACGCTTACGGAAGAGCCTAAAAACGAAAGCTCGACCGACTTGGTGAAAGAGAAGAAGAAATTTAAACTTCCCCTCCAATTTTCCAAGAAGGAAGAAACGGCAAGCGAACCGATACAAGTACAGCGTTTCCGCGCCGACGCGGACGTCGGGCTTTCCAACGCACAAGTGGAGGAACGATGCAAGCAAGGGCTTGTCAATCAGTCCACAAAAAAATATTCCAAGAGCTATCGCAGCATTTTCCTTGGCAATATTTGCACCTTCTTCAACTTGCTTTGTTTAATCGCCGCCGTAGCACTTATCTTGGCGCGCGCGCCCGTTTCTCAATACCTGTTCGTTCTCATTTTCATTGTGAACATCGTATTTAGTATCGTATTAGAAATTAGGGCAAAGTTAAAGCTTGATAAACTCTCTATCCTATCCTCCCCCATCACCAAAGCGGTACGGAACGGCGAAAAGATTGATTTGCCCGTCGAACAAATCGTTATCGACGACGTGCTTATCCTCGTGGCAGGTCAACAAGTCCCTGCCGACTGTATCGCCATTGAGGGCAATGCGGAACTCAACGAATCGCTTTTGACGGGTGAATCGGTGCCTATCAAAAAAGAGGAAGGGGATTTCGTGTATGCAGGCTCGTTCGTAGCAAGCGGACGGCTTGCGGTGCGCGTGGATAAAATCGGCGACGATACTTATATCAGCAAATTGACGGCAAGAGCGAAAAAGTATAAAAAGCCCAACTCGGAAATTATGAACTCGATTACGTTGTTCATTAAGATTATCGGTTTGGCAATCGTGCCTTTGGCGATTTTGATGTTCTTCAACAACTTCCGCGACCCCTCTATCGGCGGCACGGACGCTTGGGCAAACCTTGCCGCGCGCGGCGGTTTTTGGAAAAACCTGTTCGCAGGCGACACCATTATCAGCGAGGCAATCCAAACGACGGCGTCCGTCGTTATCGGTATGATTCCCTCGGGCTTACTCCTCCTCACCACCGTCGCACTTTCTACGGGTATGATTCGTCTTGCAAAATACAATACGTTGGTGCAAGATATGTACTCGCTTGAAATGCTCGCCCGCGTCGACGTTTTGTGTCTTGATAAAACGGGCACGATTACCGACGGGCGTATGAAAGTGAGCGATTGTATTCTTTTGAACAACCCTACCGAATTTGGTATTGACGAAATTATCGGCTCTATGCTCGCCTCCTTGGAGGACAACAACCAAACCTCTATCGCTTTGTACGAGCGTTTCGGCCACTCCACGGTGCTTACGCCAATGGCAACCCTCCCCTTCTCGTCGGCAAGAAAACTCTCCGCCGTTACGTTTGAGGGCGCAGGCACGTTTGTACTCGGCGCACCCGAATTTGTGTTAAAACCTATGCCTACGCGTGTGGATAAGATTGTAAAGCAATACGCGCAAATGGGCTTACGCGTAATGGTTATCGCGCACTCCGTTGGACAGTTGCAAGGCGAAAAAGTGCCTATGGGCTTGAAAGCGGCGGCAATCATTACTCTTTCGGATAATATCCGTCCCGACGCCGTAGACACCATCCGTTGGTTTAAGGAAAACGACGTTGCCGTAAAGGTTATCTCGGGCGACAACCCCGTAACCGTTGCGGAAGTGGCAAGAAGAGCGGGCATCAAAAACGCCTCCCTTTTCATCTCCTTGGAAGGGCTTTCCGATATCGAAGTGGAAAACGCCGCAAACGAGTATACCGTATTCGGGCGAGTAACCCCCGAACAAAAGGCTACCCTTATCCGTTCGATTAAGCAAGCAGGGCACACGGTTGCTATGACGGGCGACGGCGTAAACGATATCCTTGCGATGAAAGAGCCGGACTGCGCCCTATCCGTTGCATCGGGCAGCGAGGCG
>JAZRSE010000176.1:0-2350 GCA_045651305.1 Candidatus Scatosoma sp.
GCCTCCGACTTTGCATTGAAAGCCTTGAAGGACGAGGGTATCGTACCTCAACGCACCATTAAGCTCATCGTCGGTTGCAACGAAGAGGCAGGTTGGGCGTGCATCGACCATTACAATAAAGTTGCCACTATGCCCGAAGAGGGTTTCACCCCCGACGCGGACTTCCCTGTGATTTATGCGGAGAAAGGTATCCTGCATTTTACCGCTTCTTTCCCTATCAACGAGGCACCCATGTCTGCGTTGAAAGCAGGTGAGAGGGTAAATATGGTGTGCGACTGCGCGTCCGCTATCCTTACCAGAAAGGCGGCTGGAAAGCTGGTTTATTATGAAAACCCCGTCGCTGGCACGCACCTTTCCTACGACAATACGACGAATATTTTGCGCGTGGACGGTAAATCCGCACACGGCTCTACCCCCCATCTCGGCGCGAACGCTTTGGAAGCGTTGCTTTGTTTCCTTGCCTCTTTCCACGACGATTGTAAAAAGGTTTACGATTTACTGTTCAACGACGCGACGGGCTTGAAGGCGTTGGAAGACGAGACGGGTAAACTTACGATGTCCCCCGACCTCGCAAGCTTTGAAAACGGCGTTTTGAAAATTACCACGGATATTCGTTTCCCTGCAACCTTGCCCTTGGAAACCGTGACGGGTAAGCTGGACGAATTTGGCGTAGAATACACCGTCAACAACTACCAGCCACCTATCTACAACGACCCGAAAGGTAAGTTAATCTCCACCTTGATGCGCGTGTATAACCAAGTGACGGGCAAAAACGAAGTGCCCATCGCCATCGGCGGCGGTACGTATGCAAGAGCGTTGAAAAACGGTTGCGCGTTCGGCCCCGAAATGCACGGCGAAGAGGCAACCATTCACCAAGCGAACGAATACGTGACCTTTGACCGCATCAAGTTTATGAGCGAAGTGTATTACAAAGCGATTAAGGCGATTTGCGTTCCCACGGAAAAAACGCGTATTGCCGTACAAAAAATCGGCTGGCGCAGAAAATAATCCTATATAAGCAACAAGCCTGCAACAACGTGTTGCAGGCTCTTTTTTACAGTAAATACATTAAGAAAGTGCGAAAAAGTAGGAAGGCAAGCCGCCCATAACCAAACGGGAAACGTCCAAGGTGAACTCCTCCAACGGTTGTTTCCTGTCCGAATTGAACCAGTACTTGTAAGCCATATACATTCCCGAAGTGACGTATTCGGCGGCGACCTCGATTTTATCCGCAGAGAAAATGCTGACTCTGCCGATTACCTGTCCGATTTTTTCCTTTAAATACACCACAAATTTGGAAACCAAGCGAGAATTGTCAATTCGCATAAGCAAAGCGTAAATATCCAAACGCTGTTTCAACAGCTTTGCCAGCTCGACGAAAATATCCTGTACCTCGCGCACCGTAAAATCGAAATTTTCTATGGCTTTCTCAAAATCCTGCGCCAGCTCGTTTTCCAAATCGTCCAAAATATCATACACGCCGTTGTAATAATTGTAGATGGTTTTTCTATCCACGTCCGCGCGTTCCGCTATCTCTTTTACGGAAATTTTTTCCAGCTCCTTCTCCGCAAGAATTTTTAAAAAGGCGTTCTTGATTGCCTTTTTCGTGCGCTGTACTCTTCTATCCTCTTTTTTCTCTTTCGTTTCCATACGATACTCCTTGTCAAAATTCGTCGCATTGTGTCCATTATACCACACGTGTGGAAAAAGCACAAGTAAATAAACGAGTTTTTTCCATTTTTTGATAAAAATGCCTTTATCGAAACGAAGATTATCCTGTAAAAGATATGCGGCTCGCTTTCGCGAGCCGCATACCTTTAGTGAGAGAATATGAAAAAAGTTTTTCGTATAGTCGGTTTCATCATTTCCCTATATAATTGCAGCGCCAGACCTTTTCCGATCTCTTTCGTCCGACACACTTCGCCGCAGGGCTTGCGCCCAAAAACGGAAAAGCTCTCTTGTCTTTTCCACATATGATTTTATTCCTGTTTTGTGAAAACTGTGTGATAATTATGTGATAATTTGGTGAAATGTTTTATTTTTATCATACTTTGTTTGTTTTTAACAGCAAAAAGCTTCTTAATTGTTAATTTTTTTCGGAGAACGCGACAAAAACCGCCTCGGCAACACGCAAGCCGTCCGCCGCCGACGAGGTAATTCCACCTGCATATCCTGCGCCTTCTCCGCAAGGGTACAACCCCTGCACGCCCACCGATTGCAAACTGTCGTCGCGTTCGATACGCAAGGGAGAGCTTGTGCGGCTTTCCACCGCCCTCAACACCGCCTCGGGGCAATCAAAGCCCTTTAACCGCCTATCCATATCCACAATCGCGCCTTTCAACGCTCCCAC
>JAZRSE010000177.1:0-1736 GCA_045651305.1 Candidatus Scatosoma sp.
GTAATAGTGCGTTAAAATTTCTTCCTTGTCGAACTCTATCTCATACCCGTCCACGTCCGTTTCCAAATCGAACGTTTCGTGGCCGCCGCAAGCGAAATACATAGGTTTTTCGTCGGGATTTTCTACGTCATACTCGATAGAGAGCGTTGCTCCGTCGATGCGATAGGTCACGTTGAAAATGAACTCGAAAGGAAAAACCTTTTTCGTTTCTTCGTTTGCCGCAAGGGAGAACGTGAGAAAATCCTCTCCCTTATCCTTTAATGCAAACGTGCATTTTTTCGCAAAGCCGTGCGCTTTGATAGGATAGGACACCCCGTCCACCGTCACGCCGAAATGTCCGCACACGGGGAAAAGCAAGGGTGCGTGCCCTGCCCACTCGCCCGTAGGGTTTTGCCAAAGACGTTCTTTTCCGCCTGCAACTACGCTGATAACTTCCGCTCCCAAATCGGTTGCCGTAACGGAAATACTGCCGTTTTCAATCGTATAGTTCATACTTGCCCCCCTCCAATTAAGACATACACTTAACAAGCACCGCTTTTTGCGCGTGCAATCTGTTTTCCGCCTCGTCGAAAATTTCGTCCGCGTGCGCCTCGAATACTTCCGCCGTGATTTCTTCCTCTCTATGTGCAGGCAAGCAATGGAGCACCATTGCGTCCTTCTTCGCAACGGACATCACGTCCGCGTTGATTTGATAGCCGGCAAAAATCTTCTTTCTTTCTTCCGCCTCGCTTTCTTGGCCCATAGACGCCCAAACGTCGGTGTACAATACGTCCGCGTTTGCCGCCGCCTCTTTCACGTCGGTAGTGCAAGTGAACTTGCCGTTTGCCTTTGCCCAAGCCATAATCTCCGCGTCTGGTTCGTATCCCTTGGGGCAAGCTACGGATACTTCCATACCCGTTTTAATACCGCCTACAATCAAAGAGTTGGTCATATTATTGCCGTCGCCGATATAGCAAAGCTTGTTGCCTGCAAGCGCGCCTCTGCGTTCTCTAATCGTCATCAAGTCGGCAAGCACTTGGCAGGGGTGGCAATAATCGGTAAGCCCGTTGATAATGGGGATAGAGCCGTATTCCGCCAAATCTTCCACTTCCTTTTGCGCGAACGTACGAATCATAATACCGTCCAAATAACGGGAAAGCACGCGCGCCGTATCTTCAACCGGTTCGCCTCTGCCGATTTGCAAATCACGAGCGCTTAAAAAGAGCGCGCTACCGCCCAAATCGTACATACCCACCTCGAAAGACACGCGCGTACGGGTAGAGGATTTGGAAAAAATCATACCAAGCGTTTTGCCTTTCAAAAGATGATGTTCGATACCGTTTTTCTTTTCAAATTTTAATTGGTCGGCAAGGTTAAGAATTTCGTTAATTTCCTTTTTCGACAAATCCATCAATTTCAACAAATGTTTCATTTTTCTATTACTTCCTTTAACGTTTTTATTGCTTTTTCTAATAGTTCCATCGGGATATTGAGCGCAGGCAACAGACGCACTTTGTTTTTCGCCTTGATCACGAGCACGCCCATATCTTTGCAAGATGCAATCACTTCGCCCGCGTCCTTTTCACACTCCACGCCGATCATCAAGCCCTTGCCCGTCACGGCTTTCACACCTTTCGCAGTGCCAAGTTCGGTGAAAATATATGCGCTCTTTTCACGAACTTCTTCTAAGAGTTTCTCGTCAATACGCTGTAAAATGCTGAGCGCACCCGCGCAAGCGACAGGGTTTCCGCCGAAGG
>JAZRSE010000178.1:0-1730 GCA_045651305.1 Candidatus Scatosoma sp.
AGGGCACGGGTTGGATAGAGGTACTCGGCGCAGGTATGGTAAATCGTAGAGTATTGGAAAACTGCGGCGTAGACCCTGACGAATACACGGGCTTTGCGTTCGGTATGGGTATCGAGCGTATTGCAATGCTTAAATACGGCATCAACAACATCAAGACGTTGTTTGAAAACGACGTGAGATTTTTGGAACAGTTCGAGGATTAAGGAGAAGAGATATGAAAGCACCTTTCAGTTGGTTAAAAGATTACGTAGATATTGATATGTCGGCGCAAGAACTTGCGGAAAAGCTTTTCTCTTGCGGTTTTGAAGTAGAAGAACTTTCCTACCTTGGCGAAAAAATCAGCCGCGTCGTTGTAGGCGAAGTAAAAGCGCTTACGCCCCACCCTGATAGCGACCATATGCAAGTTTGCGTGGTGGATTGCGGTGAAGAATACGGTAGGGATTTGCAAATCGTTACGGGTGCGCCTAACGTGTACGTGGGTATGAAAACGCCTTGCGCGTTGGACGGCTCGACGGTGGTGGAAAGCAACCCTGCGGTTTTGGAAAAGAACCCCGACGCCGTTAAAAAGATTAAAAAAGGCAAGCTCCGCGGCGTGGAATCGTTCGGTATGCTTTGCTCGGGCGAAGAACTTGGTATCAACGACGATTTCTATCCCGGCGCGGAAGTAAACGGGCTCTTGGATTTGGATAAGAGCGCGCCTGTTGGCGAAGATATTAAGAAAATCGTTGGTTTGGACGATTGGATTTTCGATATTTCTATCACGGCAAACCGTCCCGATTGTCAATGTATTTTGGGTGTTGCCCGTGAAGTGGCGGCGGTTATTCAAAAGCCGTTCAAAGAACCCAATTATTCGTTCACGGCAAATAAGACGAGCGCGGAGAGCATCGACGTAGAAGTGCTTGCAAGCGATTTGTGTCCTAGATACGTAGGGCATTACGTAGAAAACGTACAAGGGGGCGTGTCGCCTGCTTGGATGCGTAAGCGTTTGGCGCTTTCGGGTATCCGTTCCATTTCGCCTATCGTCGATATTACCAATTTCGTACTTTTGGAAATGGGACAACCTATGCACGCGTTCGACGCCGACGATATTGGGGATAGAAAGATTATCGTTCGTCGTGCAAACGCAGGCGAAAAAATCGTTACGTTAGACGAAAAAGAATTTACTCTTACGACGGAAAACCTCGTGATTTGCGACGGCAAAAAGCCCGTTGCGCTTGCAGGTATTATGGGTGGTTTGAATAGCGGTATTAAGGATACGACGAAAAACGTATTCTTCGAATCGGCTAAATTCGCCCGTGACAACGTAAGAAAGACGTCGCGCGCTTTGGGACAATCCTCCGATTCGTCCTCCCGTTTTGAAAAGGGCGTGGACGCATACACCAACGGTTTTGGTATGGCAAGAGCGTTGCACTTGATTGAAGAACTTGGTTGCGGTACGGTTACGGATATGCGTCGTGACGTGTGCGCGGTAGACCTTGCACCCCGTCAAATGACGGCAAGCGTAGCGAAAATTAACGCGCTTTTGGGTATCGTAGTGCCCAACGAAGAAATTATCGCTATTTTGACGAGATTGAATTTCAAGCCCGTATTAAACGGCGACGCGCTTACGGTGGAAATCCCCGGCTATCGCGACGATATAGACGGCTATCCCGATTTGGCGGAAGAAATTATCCGTATGTACGGCTACGAGCATATCACGCCCAGCTTCCTTGATAAAGCGCAGGTAACGG
>JAZRSE010000179.1:0-4701 GCA_045651305.1 Candidatus Scatosoma sp.
ACCGCCTACGATAAGGGAGTTTGTCATATTGTTTCCGTCACCTATATAGCAAAGCTTGTTACCCTTGATAACGCCCTTGTGCTCACGGATGGTCATAAGGTCAGCAAGCACCTGACAGGGATGGCAATAGTCTGTGAGTCCGTTTATAATCGCAATAGAGCCGTAATTTGCCAATGCCTCGACTTCCGCCTGTGCGAAAGTACGTATCATAATACCGTCCAAATACCGCGACAAAACGCGCGCCGTATCTTCCACGGGTTCGCCCCTACCGATTTGCAAATCGCGTGCGCTTAAAAAGAGCGCGCTACCGCCCAAGTCGTACATACCCACTTCAAACGATACGCGAGTACGCGTAGAAGACTTGGAAAAAATCATACCCAGCGTCTTCCCTTTCAAATGATGATGCTGTATACCGTTCTTCTTTTCGAATTTTAATTGGTCGGCAAGATTGAGAATTTCGTTAATCTCTTTTGTCGACAAATCCATCAATTTCAATAAATGCTTCATTTCTCTATTACTTCCTTCAAAATTTCTATTGCTTTTTTCAACTGCTCAAACGGGATATTGAGCGCAGGGAGCAAGCGTACTTTATGCTTTGCTTTGATTACCAACACTCCCTTTTCCATACACTCGTTTACGATTTGCGTAGCGTCCTTTTCCGTTTCCACGCCTATCATAAGCCCCATACCCGACACGCTTTTTACGCCTTTCGCATTTTTAAGCTGGGTAAAGACGTACTCGCTCTTTTCATTTACTTCTTTCAAAAGCGTTTCGTCGATACGCCTAATAATGCTATACGCGCCTGCCGCGCACACGGGGTTGCCCCCAAACGTCGTGCCGTTAAGCCCGGGAGTGAACAAATCCTTCACCTTCTCCCCAAGCATCGTCGCGCCGATAGGCAAGCCGCCGCCCAAGCCTTTTGCCGTGGTAACCACGTCGGGCGTAATGGAGTATTGCATATACGCGTATAACGCGCCCGTCCTGCCGTTGCCCGTTTGCACCTCGTCTATCATCAAGAGCATATTCTCTTCTTCACAAAGCTTGGCAACCGCCGCAACGTAATCTTTATCCAGCGCCGTAACGCCGCCCTCGCCTTGTACGAGTTCCATAAACACGCCGCAGCATTTATGCGTTTTCACAAGCGTTTTTATCTCTTCCAAATCGTTGGGCGTAGCGTGCACAAAACCCTCCGTCATAGGGGTAAAATGTTGATGGAATACGTCCTGCCCCGTTGCGGAAAGAGTGGTAATCGTACGGCCGTGGAAACTGTTTTTCAAGGTGATTATCGTGTAATAATCTTCGCCCTTGTTGTCCGCGCCGTACTTTCTCGCCGTCTTAATCGCGCACTCGTTTGCCTCTGCGCCCGAATTGGAAAAGAACACCTTTTTCATACCCGTTCTTTCACAAAGCGTTTGCGCGAGCAACGCGCACGGCTCGCTATAATACAGGTTGGAAGTATGTTGAATTTTATCCAGCTGCGAAAGGATAGCCTCCTTCCACTTCTCGTCGCCAATCCCAAACGAATTGACGGCAATACCCGTGCCCAAGTCGATATATTCCTTGCCCGTATCGTCCACGACAATCGAGCCTTTTCCGCCCACCAAGCATACGTTAAAACGCGCATAGGTGTTGGCAATATATTGTTTATCTATTTGTTTAATATCCATAATTTTTCCTTTGATGAAAGGTTTAGCAAAGCAAGCCGTCCTACCCCTACCGCAACGTACAAGCGACAACGAAAGATAGAAAAACTTGCCCAAGGAGGCTCTCCGCCAAGACAACGTAGATACAAGCAAGCCGTCCTACCCCTACCGCAACGTACAAGCGACAACGAAAGATAGAAAAATTTGCCCGCGGAGGCTCTCCGCTTAAATGTCGTTGCCGGAAACGAACATCGTACCAATACCCTCGTCCGTCAACGTTTCGATGAGGATAGAGTGAGGAATACGCCCGTCGATAATAAAGACTTTATGTACGCCGCGACGAATCGCCTCGATACAACAATTTACTTTGGGAATCATACCGCCGCTAATAACGCCGTCACGCACAAGTTTCATAACGTCCGAAACGTACACCTTGGGGATAAGCGTCGTAGGGTCGTCCTTATCACGGAGCAAGCCGACGATATCCGTCATCGAAATCAAGCTCTCCGCTTTAAGCTCCCCTGCGAGGCGCGCCGCCACCGTGTCCGCATTGATATTGTACACGTTGCCCTCGTCGTCGTAGCCAACGGTGGAAACAACGGGGATATACCCCTTTTCCAACACGTCCAATACAGGCGATACGTTCACGTCCGTCACTTCGCCTACAAAGCCCAAACGCTCGTCCACCTTTTTCGCTTTAATCATATGCCCGTCGATACCGCAAAGCCCAATCGCTTTACCGCCCTTGGCTTGCAAGAGGTTGACAAGGTTTTTATTTACTTTCCCTGCCAAAACCATTTGCACGAGCTCTACCGATTCTTTGTCCGTCACGCGAAGTCCGTTGACAAACTCCGATTTCTTGCCCACTTTACCGAACATTTCGGTAATTTCAGGGCCGCCGCCGTGCACGAGCACCACTTTCACGCCGATAAGCGACAAAAGCACGATGTCGCCCATAACCGCCTCTTTCAAGTCGTCGTTAATCATCGCGTTACCGCCGTATTTCACCACGACGATTTTATCGTTGTATTTTTGAATATAGGGAAGGGCTTGAATTAGTATATGTGCCCGTTCTTCACTCGTTAAATTCATTTCTATTCTCCATAAGTAGTATTACGGTGGCTCACCGTTTTAGTTCCGTTTGATTTTCGTCAATCCCTGTCCACGGTAACGCTTTTTGCAAGCGATACCGAAAGATAGAAAGACGTGCCTGCGGTGGCTCACCGTTTAAGTTCCGTTTGATTTTCGTCAATCCCTGTCTACGGTAACGCTTTTTGCAAGCGATACCGAAAGATAGAAAGACGTGCCAGCGGTGGCTCACCGTTTAAGTGCGATAGTCGCCGTTAATCTTCACGTAATCGTAGGTCAAATCGCAACCCCAAGCAACCGCTTTGCCCTCGCCGTCGTTCAAGGAAACGAGAATTTCTATTTCCTTTTCAAGCAAAATCTCTTTTGCAATTTCTTCGGAGAACGGTACACCTGCGCCGTCTTTGCATACCGAAATTTCCCCTTTTACCGAGCGGAAAGACACGTCCACTTTGGTTACGTCCACGTCTACGCCGCTATACCCGATAGCGCAAAGTACGCGTCCCCAGTTCGCGTCCGAACCGAACATAGCCGCTTTTACAAGCGAGGAACAAATCACCGATTTTGCCACCACTTTTGCCGTAGCCTCGTCCTTGCCCCCGTCTACTTTACACTCTAAAAGTTTCGTTGCGCCCTCGCCGTCGCCTGCAATCTTACGGCAAAGGTATTGCGTAACCGCCGCAAGCGCTTGGGTAAATACGGCATAGTCCGCGTTCTCGCAAACGATTTCCTCGTTTTCCGCCAAGCCGTTCGCCATAACCGATACCATATCGTTCGTCGACGTATCGCCGTCTACACTCACCATATTAAACGAGTGTTTTACGTCCTCGCTTAACGCTTTTTGGAGCATATTGGGCGCAATCTTGCAATCGGTGGTGACGAACACGAGCATCGTTGCCATATTGGGATGAATCATACCGCTGCCCTTTGCAATACCGCCGATACGGCAGGTTTTGCCGCCTACCGTAAACTCGAAAGCGATTTCTTTCACCTTCGTATCCGTCGTCATAATGCCTTCGCAAGCAAGCGTGCTATTGTTATCGCCAAGCCCTTTTACAAGCGCGGGAATACCGTTTGCAATAGGCGTAATATCAAGCGGTTGACCGATAACGCCCGTGGAGGCGATAATTACGTCCGTGGGGGAAATATTCATTTCCTTGGCAAGGAGTTCACACGTCTTTTCCGCAATCTCCACGCCGTTTGCGTTGCAGGTGTTGGCGTTGCCGCTATTGCAAATCATCGCCTTTGCCTTGCCGTTTTCAATGTTCTTTTTCGTGACGGCAATGGGCGCGCCCTTCACGAGGTTGGTGGTGTACACCGCCGCCGCGCTCGCCTCTACTTCACTATAAATAAGCGCCAAATCACGTTTCGTTTTGTTTTTGCGAATACCGCAATGTACGCCGTTTGCCGTAAATCCTTTCGCGGCGCATACGCCGCCTTGTATCTTATTCAACATATCTTTATCCTTATAATACCAAACCTTTCGTTCTTTCCGCGCCGATAGCGATATTCATACACTCAATCGCCGCGCCGCTTGCACCCTTGCCCAAGTTATCATACGAGGCAAGCAACAAAATACGCTCTTCATTGCCAGCAACGGCAATTTTCATGCCGTCCTTTTGCGCATTGGCAAGCCCTGAAAGCAAACCGTCCTCGTCCACGTTTTCTACGTATTCCACAAAATCGGTTGCATACTTTGCCTTATATATCGCCTTAATCTCTTCCATACCGCCCTTTTTCAACTGACTTCTAAACAAGGGCACGGTCACCGTCATACCGCTATAAAAATTGGATACAATCGGGCAGAAGATAGGCTCGTTTTCCAATCCGCACACCGCTTTCATTTCCTTTAAGTGCTTGTGCTGTTGCCCAAGCGCGTATTGACGAGGAGCGTTTAACAAGGGGTTTCTATTTTCCTCTTCGTATTGGGCAATCATCTTCTTTCCGCCCCCCGAATAACCCGTAATCGAGT
>JAZRSE010000180.1:0-9827 GCA_045651305.1 Candidatus Scatosoma sp.
GTAGCCAATCGGGCGGAACGGTAAACACGACGCCTACGGGTACGGCAACGCTTTCCGAATTTGGTAAAGTAGAAGGCGAAATTCACGATTACAAAATGACGGAAACGAATAAATACATTGTCAGCAACGGTAGAACGGATTATAAAATTCTTATCCCCGAAGAAATGGAGGACAACAAATTTATTTCCGTTGCGGTTTCCGATTTGAAACTGTTGTTTATGGAAGCGACGGGGATAGATTTGGAAGTCGTAAACGATTCCGCATACGTAAGCGGGGATAAGTATTTGGCAATTCACGACACGAAGGTTGCTTCGGCAAGTGATATTGGCGCGACGTACGACGTTCTCGGTATGGGCGGTTATCGTATCAAAACGGTGGACGATTCGGTTGTAATGTGCGGTGCAACGGCGGAAGCGTCGATGTACGCAGTATATAGTTTCTTGGAAATCGCGCTTGGTTTTGAAAACTTCTATACCGATTTCTACGCATTGGATAAAGAAGTAGAAAACTTGAAACTTATGAACTACGACGTAACGGACGTTCCCGATTTCGAGTGGCGTATTCAATCTTCGGGTTGGATTCGTTACAACGACAGTAACAGATACCGTATGCGTTAGACGGAAGACCGTTCTTGGATAATTCCCGTAGATAATCCCGCAACCCCTGCCGTAGAGCAATTGCAATGGCACAACACGTTTGCATACCTTCCGCCCGAACAATACAAGGCAGATAACGAGGAATTCTATTCCTATCCCAGAGCCAACCAATTGTGTTACACGGCTCGTGGGAACGCAGCAAAGCGTGAAGAAATGCTCAACATCATATCCCAAAAGGTTATCGAGTTGTATCAAAAAGAAGAATACAAAGACTATCGTCATATCAGTATCTCTATCGAAGATAACCAAAACTGCTGTACGTGCGACGCTTGTACGGCAGAGAAAGAAAAATACGGTGGTGCGGATTCCGCAGTTATCGTAAAATTCTGTAACGACGTTGCGAAAAAGGTAAGCGCGTGGATGGAAACGGATGCAGGTAAGCCTTACGCAAGAGATTTTAGAATCTTATTCTTTGCGTACCACGCAACGAACGCAGCGCCTGTATCGTACAACGAGTCCACCGATACGTATTCTCCTATCGACGGATTGGTATGCGACCCGCACGTAGCGGTATATTTCGCGGAAACGAACGGCGACTATACGGCGAATTTCCACGACAAAGGCACGGCAAATACGGTAGTTGGTGAAAACATGAAGGGCTGGGGTGCGTTGAGTAAAGAAATTTACTTCTGGTCTTATTCCACGAACTTCTCGCACTTCTTAACGCCGTACAACAGCTTTGACACCGTTCAAGACATCTTGAAATTCGCGAAAAAAGAAAACGCGATGTTCATTATGATTCAAGACCAATGGGTACAACAAGGTTCGCAAACGGGCTTTGGTATTTTCAAGAATTGGTTGCACTCGAAATTGGAATGGGACGTAAACGCGGACGTAAATGCGTTGACGGACGAATTCTTCGACGGGTACTTTATGGAAGCTTCGTCTACGATGCGCCAGCTTTATGAAGAATGGCGTATATGGGCGAAATACCAATCGGAAAAACTTGGATATAGCGGTTACCGTTCGGTATACGTAAACGCAATGAACAAGAAATATTGGCCCCAAAATATGTTGGAACGTTGGATTGAATTGACGGAACAAGCGAAAAAGGAAGTTGCAATTTATAGAACGAGCAACCCCGTGCTTTACAACCAGCTCATCGAACATATCGCAACGGAAAGTATTTCGTTTAGATTCTTGTTGATTTCGCTCTATGCAGACGAATATTCGGATGCGCAGTTGTTGGAACTCAAAACGCAATGTGCAAAAGACTTGCGTGCAAGCGGTATGAGTATCGCAGCAACGACGCCGCAAACGAGCGTAGACGACTTGTTGGCAAAATGGGGTATGTAAAAAAAGGCGAAAGATATATGAGTAAAAGAGTCTTTGGTTGCAAGAAAAGCGCAACCTGTAAAGAAAGAATAACACATATAGATTTTAAGGCGATAGAAGCGGAGCCTTGGCGCCCCGTTTCTTGGCCTCGCTATGCACCCCTTACGCCGTTTGGCGAGGTAGAAGGGGAAATCCATAGCTACTTAATGACGGAAACGGATAAATTCGTAGTTAAAGAGGGCAAGACGGACTACAAAATTCTAATTGCCGATAAAGCGAGAGAAAACGTTTTTATCGAAAATGCCGTTGCGGACTTGCAGTTGTTTTTCAAGGAAGCGACGGGGATAGAATTGGAGGTCGTGGAAGATTCTTCGTATAAAGACGGGGATAAATATTTAGCTATCCACGAAACGAAGCTTGCCACGGCGCAATCCGTAGGCGCAACCCGTGAAACGTTGGGTATGGGCGGTTACCGTATCAAAACGGTTGGAGAAAGCGTAGTGATGTGCGGCGCGACGGCGGAGTCGTCAATGTACGCGGTGTACTCGTTTTTGAAACTTGCGCTTGGGTTTGAGTTGTACTATACCGATTTTTACGCTTTGGAAAAGGGCGTAAAGGACTTGAAATTGATGGATTACGACGTAACGGACGTACCCGATTTCGAGTGGCGTATCCAATCTACGGGCTGGATACGGTATAACGAGAGCAATAGAAAGCGTATGCGTTGGACGGAGGACCGTTCTTGGATTATTCCCGTAGACGGTTTGCCCTGGCACAATTCCCTTGCGTACTTACCCCCTGAAAAATACCAAGCGGAAAATCCGGAATACTTTGCTTATCCAAAGGGCACGCAGTTGTGTTACACGGCGCGTGGTGACGATAAGAAACGCAACGAAATGCTGGATATTGTTGCTGGAAGAATCGTAGAACTCTTTTCTATGGAGGAGTACAAAAACCGTCGGCATATCAGCGTTTCTATCCAAGACAATCAAGATGCTTGCCAATGCAAAACCTGTCTTGCGGATAGAAAAAAATACGGAGTCGTTTCGGCGTCTATCGTAAAATTTTGCAACGACGTAGCGAAGAGGGTAAGCGCGTGGATGGAAACGGACGAGGGGAAACCTTACGCAAGAGATTTTCGAATCTTGTTCTTTGCGTATCACGCAACGAACGCCGCGCCCGTGAAGTATAATAAGCGCAAGGATACGTATTTACCGATTGACGGATTGGTATGCGACCCGCACGTAGCGGTATATTTTGCGGAAACGAACGGCGACTATACGGCAAATCTTCACGACGGCAACACGGCGAATACGGTTATCGGCAAAAATATGCGTGGTTGGGGCGCGTTGAGTAATGAAATTTACTTCTGGTCTTATTCCACGAACTTCGCACATTTCTTAACGCCGTATTACAGTATCGACGCGGTACAGGACACGTTGAAATTTGCGAAAAACGAAAAAACGAATTACGTTATGATTCAAGACCAATGGATTCAAGAAGGCACACCGACAGGGTTTGGTGTATTCAAGAATTGGTTGCACGCGAAATTGGAGTGGGACGTAAACGCGGACGTAAAAGCGTTGACGGACGAATTCTTTAACGGTTACTTTATGGAAGGCGCAAACGCAATGCGCCAAGCGTACGAAGATTGGCGCGATTGGGCGAAATACCAATCAAGCGAGCTTGGGTATAACGGTTGGCGTTCGGTTTACGCAAACGCGTTGCAACAAAAGTTTTGGCCGAAAGATAGAGTGGAGAAGTGGTTAGCCTTGACGGAACAGGCGAAACAAGACGTTGAAATCCATAAGGCGGAAAACCCCACGCTTTATAAGCAACTGTGCGAGCATATCTCGTATGAAAGTATTGCGTTTAGATATTTACTAATTTCGCTTTACGCAGACGAGTACACGGAAGAACAGCTGTTAGCGTTAAAAACGCAATGCGCGAAAGACCTTCGCACTAGCGGTATGTCGTTAGCGGCGACAGTTCCTTTGACAAAGGTAGAAGATTTATTGTCGAAATGGCAAATAAAAAATTAAAAAAATATAAAGGAGGAAATATTTATGAACAAAAAACTTAGAGGCTTAATAACAGCAATGGCGATTTTAGGTTCGTCGATGTTGTTAAACATTGCCTGTAACGTAGGTGGAAATGATGATACCAATGGCGGTAACAACAGTCCTCCCCCTGGTGGCGGCAGCCAACTTCCGGGTGGCGAAACGCCGGAGGCAGGGGAAATCACGTTGAGTGAAATTTCGAAAACGCTTGACCGCTATGAAAAATTCACGTTGACGGCAGATAAAGCAGGCGTAACTTGGTATTCTTCGGATACAAGCGTAGCAACGGTTGTAGACGGCGTAGTACAAGCGTGTGGCGTAGGTACTGCGACGATTACCGCAACCAACGGTGAGTCCGTAGCAACTTGCGTGGTAACGGTAGAAGATTCGGGTGCAGTACCGACGTTGCAGTTGGACGACGATGCGTTGACGTTGGTGGTTGGCGACGATTATGCGCTTACGAGTGCCGTTTACTATAAGCGCGAAGTGCAAGAAGACGCAGAAATCACGTTTGACGTTGAGGACGACTCGATTATCTCGGTAGCAAGCGACGGCACGATTACCGCGCTCAAATACGGTGAAACGACGTTGACTGTATCGGCAAATTGGCACGGGGTAGACTCGGAATTCTTAACGCAAACCATTACGGTTACGGTTAAAGAAGACGTAGTATGCTCGATTGCGGAAGACGACTTTACTTTGTACACCTCCAACGTAACGATTGAAGGCGAAACGTTTGCTAACACGAAGAAGTTGACGGGTAGCGTAATAATTGGTGGCTCGGCAAGTAGCGCGGACGCAACGAGAATTTCTTGGGTAAGCGATAACCCAACGGTAGCTACGGTTTCCGCGGACGGCGTTGTAACGGCAAAAGCGGAAGGCACGGCGAACATCCAATTGAAGTACGTTACGGAATTGGGTACGTATTTGTCCGAACCCGTAGAAGTAACGGTAACCTTCCCGACGATTGACAAGACGGAAACGGTGTTGCTCGACGTTGACGCGACGGTAGATACGTTTAACGACCAACTTACGGGCATGAAAGTATTTGGCGTAGATAAAGCGATTACGCGCGTAGTAACGCAAGACGACCCTGATACGAACATTTTGAACGACGACGCTTGGATTGAAGAACATAACACGGGCGACGAAGCTGCTCGTACGCACGTGCTTACCATCTACAACGCAGAATACGCGTATAGAGTAAGAGCAATCGTTGTAACGAAGATTATTACCGAATACGAACATTTGACGAAGTTGTTAGAATACGCAGGCGCAACGCCTACGGAACTAGGTGCATATTGCAACTACTCCGGTTATTTCGTACTTGCAAATAACATTATCGCACCTAGCAACGCAGCTGTAATCAACACGAGTTCTCGTGGTCAAGCATCTTCCGCGGCTGACGTTGTGAACACGAACGGTTTCAGCGGTACGTTTGATGGTAGAGGCTATTCGATTGTAAACGCGAAATTCGGTGCAGGCGGCTTGCTTGGCGAAATTTCCAAGAACGGCGTTGTTAAGAACCTTGCTATCGTAGACGCAACGATTGCGGAAGAAGACGCTGCCAATGCAGGCGCAGGCGTTTTGGCTTTAGGTTTCTGTGGTAAAGCGGAAAACATTTTCGTTTCATATACGACGACGAAAGCGAGAAGCGGTATCTTCGGCCGTTACACCCACGGTGGTTCGGTAAAAGATATGGTCGTTTATTATAAGAAAGCAGGCGGCTATAACAATGGTGCAATCACTGCTTGGAATATGAACGCGTTGGTTGTTGAAAACTTGAAAGTCGTTTATGCGGCTGGTATGGGCGATGCTGATGCGAAGATGACGGGCGAAACGTCCAGTTATAGTGGCGATTACACGCAAATCAAAGAAGAAAACTTGTCGAGCGCAACGTTTGGCGGTTTCAACGAAGTATACTGGTCGGTAGTAGACGGTGCGTTGCCCGTATTTAAGTCTACGATTGGCGGTTTGTCGTTGAGCATTAACGGCGGTGACTATCAAGACGAAATTCAAGTGAACTTGAATATGGAAATTATGCTTTCGGCAAAGGTAGAGAATATCGCAGGTACGGTAATGAGCTATTGCCCGATTACGTGGAGCTCTTCCGACGAATCGGTTGCAACGGTAGAAAACGGCGTATTGACGTTCAAAAACGCAGGTACAACGACGATTACGGCAAGCTGTGGTGCGCGTAGCAAGACGGTTGTTGTAAAAGTAGTAGGCGCAGCTGCGGCGATTGATAAGACGAGCAAGACGTTGTATTTGGAATCGAGCAATACGGCGTCCTTGAAAGACCAACTCCTTGCGGAAGCAGCGGAAGCAGACTTGTTCGATACGTTCGCAGTAACCGAAATTACGGACGCGTTCGATATGGAACAAGCGGATTTGTTGGCTACGTCGAACTGGATTAAGTCGGTAGACGATGCAAATGCAAACAGAGAAAGAACGCTCTTTGTATACGGCGACAACGTTGCTTACAAAGTGAAGGTTATGGTTGTAACCAAAGTTATCACGACGGCAACTGAACTTGCAAACTTGATTAACTACGGCACGAACAAAACGGAAATTGCCGTAACGTATAGCAACGTAGAACGTAAAACGTATTCCTACGGCGGTTATTTCGTGTTGGCTAATAACCTTACGCAAGACGCAAGCAACCCTATAACGTTTGCAGGTCCTTCGCTTGGTACGGCAAACGACCAAAAGGTATTAAATATCAATAGCGGTTGGTTGAGCAAAAAGGACGGTACGGAAGGTTTCCACGGCACGTTTGATGGTCAAGGTTATGCAATTGACGGCTTCACCTACAGTGTAGGCGGTATATTCGGCTTTATCGGTAGCGGTGCAGTTATTAAAAACGTAGCGTTTACGAATTGTACGGTTGGCGATGCTGACAATAACACTAGAAACGAAAGCATTTTGGCACAAGGCGCAATCGGTACGATGGACAACAAATGGCGCCTCGAAAACGTTTACGTTGAAGGCGATATGCACGGTATTATGAGTGGTGCACTCTTTGGATATTGGGCATACGACGGTGTGATTTCTAATTCCGTAGCGCAAATTAAGTTTACGGGTTCTTGCGATAGAATCGCTTCGATTTCTTGGGAAAAGAATAACGGCTTTGCGGTAGATAATTTCGTATGTCTTTACGAATACGACGCAGGTCGTTACGGTAGAGATTACAAGCCGTTTGCACAAGCGTCTGTACACACCGCACCCGCAAACTGGACGTTTGCTGAATACGAATTGAGAGACGGTGCTGTTAGAAAGATTACCGGAAAAACGTATAATGGCGAAAACGTTGCAACTTATACGCTTGCAGAAAGCGCGCCCACGGTGGCAGAATTTGCAACCTTTAGCTCGACGTATTGGACGGTAACGGCAGGTACTACTCCCGTTTTCAAAACCAAGGCATAAAGCACAATTTAATAAACAAGCCAATGGCAGGATTTTTATATCCTGCCCATTGGTGTAGAATAACAGTATAGAGAATATAGGCTATTATGTTGTTGTGGGCAGGGCCGTTTGGGAAAAGTTGGTTTGTTTTCCAACGGCCGTGCTTGCAATACTTAAAATTAACTATAAAAGAGAATGGATAAGGATGAGAACTTTAACGATAGAAAATGCTTGTTCCGCTGAACAACGGAAGCGCAAACAATATGAAAGCGTTGAAATTACGGTTGTATTTTTGGCTAGTGACGACATCATCACGGAATCGATTACGGACAACGGTGAAAACTTAAAGCCGATGAACCCGAATTGGGGTTTATTCGATTAGGAGGCAAAAAATATGAGAAAAATACATAAAAAATGGACAATAGCGTTGTTGTCAGCTGCGCTTGTTTTAACAAGCGGTGCTTTTGTGGCAACAATTTCAAATATAGAAAGCGTGGCGGAAACGCAAGACGCCACGTCGTATAGTTATTTCGAAATGGAATATGGTGGGCAAGTAGGCTTGTCTAACCAATATTCTGGTATTCGTTTCAAGGCAAACGTTTCGAAAGATTGGTACGAAGAAAAAACAGCGGGCGGCATGGAAGTTACGCTGGGTATGATTATTGCGCCGTACAAGTTCTTTACAACCGGCGGCGAGTTTGATATCACCGCGATAAATTACGAAAACGCCGTTGGAATAGGCGCTTACCGTATGGTGGATAGAATGCCTGTCGAATTTGTGGACGGGGAATATACCTATACTTGCGGTATTTTCTATAACGACATCGTAGAAGATTATAGAGAGTCTAATCCCAATGACGTTGGAAGAACGGACGAGGAAATCAAAGCGGCGGCTTACAAAATGGAACTTTGCGCGCGTGGGTACGCAAAGATTTATAATCCTGCCACGAAGAAATATACGGTGGAATACGCGGAATACAACTATAATTCCCGTTCTCCTCGGCAGGTTGCCAACGCGGCGCTTTCCAACGGTGATATTGACAAGTTGCCAAACGACTTGTACAACGACGCGTGGAAAGAAGTAATGAATGAAACGCTGGCGGAATATCTTATCGACTCCAAAGTGGACGTAACGGAAAACACGCCCGCTATTTTAGATTTGTCCGAAAACAACTCTATAACGGTGACGGTAGAGGGCAAAGACGGTGAAGGAAACGTTATTACAAAGGAAGACGTAAAAGAAATTTTAATCGGCGCGCAACGCGTAACGCCAAAGACGGAAGAGGTCGAGGGTGGTATACAGGTTACGATTACCCCCCAAGCAGGTATTCCCGAAGGCGAACAGTATGTAACTATCATTTCCACCAAAGACGAAGTGTACAGGACGAAGATTATTTGCGCCAGCAAAATTATAAAAACAGCGGAAGAACTTGCTTCCTTGCACCGCTATACGAAAGTGAAAACGAACGTTAACGCCCAAGGCGTATATTATAGCTACGGCGGATATTTCGTATTGGGCAACGATATCACGACGAACGGTGAAGTATTAGCCGCACCGTCCATTGGCAATATATCTTCGCGCAACCAAATGAACGTAAATTACGGTTTCCACGGCACGTTCGACGGGCAGGGATATACCGTAGACGGATTCTCTTATAGCACAGGCGGGGTTTTCGGGGATATCGGTAACAACGCGGTTATTAAAAACGTAGGCTTTACCAACTGTACCGTTGGGGTAGGTTCGAGAACGTACGCTGTCGGCGTATTGGCGGCCAACGCGCGCGGAAATTATACGATTTCCGACGTATACGTACAAGGTAGCATTTGGGGCGCACAAGGCGGTATGTTGTTAGGCCGTTCGTTAAACGGCGGTACGTTTAGAAACGTTGTGGTAGATATGACGATAGCGGACGGTGACGCTGTAACGAGTGACGACTCGTATATCATAGGCGCGTTTGCAAGCTGGGACACGGGTGGCGCGGAATTGTACGAAAACGTATCGGTTATATATAGTAGCACGACGGAAAATAATATTAGACAATCGAAGCTGTTTGGAAACTATTATAACTACACGCACGGTGGCATAAAAGAATATCAAAGACAAAAAGACGGTACGTTGCGCCAAATTATGGAAAAAGTCAATGAAGACCTTACGGGCGAAACAAGGAACAAAGTTGGTAGACTTATTCTTAAAAATACAGCGCCAACAACGGATTTTGCTAATTACAATTCGACGTATTGGACGCTCCAAGACGGGTATGCGCCCCGTTTCAAAGGCGACGTAAAGGACAATAGAGAACGCATTGATTTGACGGCGGACGCTACCTTCCAAATAGAAGCAAGCACAAAAGAAACGATTTCCTCGCAGTTGGGCTTTTTGTCTAATTTGACGGTTACTGCCGTTTATGACGAATCCGCAGCGGAAAAGACG
>JAZRSE010000181.1:0-8337 GCA_045651305.1 Candidatus Scatosoma sp.
CAAAGGTGTTGTATCTCGGCGCAGTTTCGCTGCAATAGCTCGCGTCGTGTTCTTCGTCCACGATAATCACGCCAAGGTTTTCCATCGGCGCAAAAATTGCGCTTCGCGCACCGATTGCAATCTTCGCTTCCCCCGTCCGCAAACGCCACCACTCGTCAAAGCGTTCCCCCGCGGAAAGTCCGCTATGCAAAATCGCCGCGTTTTTACCAAACCGCGCGCGGAGCTGGGAGAGCATTTGGGGAGTGAGTGAAATTTCAGGCACGAGGAAAATAGAACTTTGTCCTTTTTTCAAGCACTCGGCAATGAGCGTTAAATAAATTTCCGTTTTACCGCTGCCCGTAACGCCGTGCAAAAGCTGCACCGTGCGTTCGTCCGTGCGTATCGTATGCACCGCCCTTTCTTGGTCGGGCGTAAGCACGCGCGTAACGTTTTCCCCGTCTACGCTCTTATACGGGTCACGCAAGATTTGTTCTTTGGTGATTTCTACGTAGCCCTTTTTCTCCAAACCCACGACGCCGCCGGGGAAAAGATTGTTCAAGTACGCGCAATCCGTTTTGCCCTTTTGCGATAAATACTCGGCAACCCCCCATTGGTTTTTCGCCGATTTGGAAAGTTTCATTTCCGCAAACGGAACTTTCAAGCTGGCGTAATTACGCAATAATTGGCGTACCTTGCCCGTACGCATTTCCGTCGGCAAGAACAAGCGGAGCGTCAACGCTTTGGGCACGCGATAACGCGCCGTCAATTTTTCCGCCAAGAAAAGACACTCTGTATTTAACGCAGGCAATTCGTCGGCGGTAGGCAAAATCTTTTTCAATTTCTCTATCGGGTAGGCGGACGTTTCCTTTAAGCGCATAACGAAACCCGTCACGATTTTTCCGCCAAAAGGCGCGCGGACACGGCTGCCAACGATGGTATCTTCGTCGCAAAGATAATCGAATATTCTATCCGTTTCACTCGCCGCGATATCGACGATGACTTCCGCTATCATACGCTTTGCCCCCTTTATTAAATATTTTGACTGCGGCGCGATTTGGCTTTGTAGTGAATTACGTTCATTCACGAAAGCGTAAATTTCAAACCACGCAAGATAAACTTTGCAATTCACTAAAAAATTGCCCTACGCAAGCAGGGCAATTCTTCTTTTAGTCTTTTGCGATAACTACTTTGCCGTCCGCAATATCTTTGCAAGCGGAAAGCAATTCTTTATCCTTACCCATCGAATCGGTAATACCTGCGTTCTTTTCCGTTTCGATAATTTGGCGCGCGCGTTTTGCTGCAATCGTGCAAAGCGCATAACGGCTGATAGGTTCTTCCTCCGTGCCAAGCTTTCTAATCATTACGTCTACAGAAGGTTCGTTAATCATATCTATTTCTCTCCTTTATTATTCTTTATTTAAGCGATTTCGTTTTCGCCGATGATATTTGAAAGCGCGGTTATCGCCTCTTCCAAATCGTCGTTGACTATCACGTAATCGTACTTGTCTTGTTGGGACAGCTCGTAAGAAATTCTCTCCATACGGTTTTCAATTTCTTCGTCCGTTTCCGTGCCACGCCCTTTTAAGCGGCGCTTTAACTCTTCCATACTCGGCGGAGCAACCATCACGAGTACGCTTTCAGGGAACGCCTTTTTCGCATTGAGCGCGCCCACCACGTCAATTTCCAATATAACGTGCTTTTCTTTCAGTTTCTCTCGTACAAACGATTTCGGCGTACCGTAATAGTTACCAAAATGCTCGTCGTATTCCAAAAAATCGTTTTCACCGATACGGCGGACAAACTCTTCCTTGCTCAAAAAGTAATATTCCCTGCCGTGAATTTCGCCCGTTCTTGGCAAGCGCGTCGTGCAGGAAACCGATTCCACAACGTCCTCTCTGCGCTTTACGAGCGTTTTGACAATCGTGCCTTTTCCAACGCCGGACGGGCCGCTTACTACAATAAGTTTTCCTTGCATTTGCCCTTCCGCCTTATTCGATATTTTGCACTTGTTCACGGATTTTCTCAATCTCGTTTTTAAGCGCCAAACCAAGCTTGGTTATCTCCACGTCGTTGCTCTTGGAACAAGTGGTGTTCGCCTCGCGGTTGAATTCCTGTACGAGGAAATCGAGTTTTCTTCCCACAACGCCCTCTTTGCAAATTTCTCTAAATTGAGCGATGTGCGAACGCAAACGAGTGAGTTCTTCGTCGATATTGCTCTTGTCCGCAAACACGGCAACCTCGGTGAGGATTCTCCCCTCGTCGATATTTGCGCCACTTAAATATTCTTGCACACGGGCAAAGATTTTATCCTTGTGTTCTTTGGCAATCATCGGCGCGCGCTCGGCAATTTTTCCCACGAGCGTTTCAATCGTATCTACCCGCGCGAGCATATCCGCCTGCAATTTTTCGCCCTCGATAAGGCGCATTGCGTTGAGGTTGTTAAGCGCCTCTTCCAACGCCACGTACAAAGCGTTGATAAGCGTTTCGTCCAACGTTTGCACGTCGTCTTGTTTCAATACGTCGGGATAACGGAGCACGGAAGAAAGAGTGATATCGTCCGTCAAATGGGGGAACGCCTCTCGCATTTGTTTTGCCGCCGCCACGTAAGAGATTGCCACCGCCATATCAATAGAAAGCGCCGTTTCCTTTTCGCGCTTGTCTTTGAAGGACACGAATAAGTCTACGTGACCTCTCGTCATCTTTTCACGCACTTTGCCGCGGATAATTTCTTCGTATGCCGCAAACAGCCTCGGCGCTTTTACGGTGACGTCCAAATAACGGTTGTTCACCGTTTTCATTTCGCAGGTCAGTTCTACGCCGCCCTCTTCATACGTTCCTTTGCCGTAGCCGGTCATACTCCACATACGTCTTATCCTCTTTCGCCAATTTTATGCCCATTATTGTAAGCTACACCATTATAGCAAATAAAAAGGAAAATTTCAAGTGGTATTGCCCGTTCTTTTCCCCATTTTTATATTTTTTTATTAAAAAAATACCCTGCACGCGTGTTGCCCACGCGTGCAGGGTTGATTTTGAGCGTTTTTTGCGCCTGTTTTTTCTTTTACTCGCTTTCAAGCATTTGCTTAAACTCTTCTTCGCCAATGATTTTGATGCCCAATTTTTTCGCTTTGTCAAGCTTACTGCCTGCCTCTTCGCCTGCAAGCACAAGCGTTGTTTTTGCCGTCACGGAAGATTGGCATACGCCGCCCCTTGCCTCAATCAGTTTTTGCGCCTCGCTACGCTTATACCCCGAAAGCGTACCCGTAAGCACTACCGATTGCCCTGAAAACGAGCCCTCCGTCTTCTTTTCTTCATACACGGGCGCAACGCCTACCTCTTTTAATTGGGCAAGCTCTTCTCTTATTTCCTCGTCCGCAAAATGCGCCACAATCGCTTTCGCCGTAATTTCGCCCACGTTATCCAAGCCGACAAGCTCTTCTTCCGTGATTTGTTGCAATTTTTCTATGCTCTTACAATGGCTTGCCAAGTCTTTCGCCGCAACCCTGCCTACGCCCTCAATGCCGATTGCGTAGATAAACGCATCGAGCGCAGGCGTTTTGCTCTTTTCAATTTCACCAAGCAAATTGCCTATTTTCTTATCCTTAAAGCCCTCCAAATCGGCAAAGTCTTCCGCCGTCAGCGTGTACAAATCGCAAAATCTCTTAACGCCCTTTTTCTCTACGAGCACCTCCGCCGTGCTTTGCGAAAAGCCCTCGATATTCATTGCGTTTTTGCTTGCGAAATGGTCGAGCCGTGCAATCAATCTATCCTTGCAAAGTTTATTCGAGCAGAACAAATGCGCGCCCACCTCGTTGACCGCCTCGCCGCAAACGGGGCAGGTATTCGGCTTTACAATCGTTTCGCTATGAGCGTAATGCTCCGTCGTGCCTAAAATTTCGGGGATAACTTCATTAGAACGGCGAACCAACACGCGAGAGCCGATTTTCACGTCCTTTCTTACGATGTCGCCGTAGTTGTTAAGCGTAGCTCTCGACACGGTTGCCCCTGCAAGTTCTACGGGTTCTAACAGCGCAAGCGGCGTCAATTTGCCCGTTCTGCCCACCTGCCAAATTACGTCTTTGACAAGGGTGGTAACCTCTTCCGCTTCGAACTTGAACGCCATCGCCCAACGGGGGAATTTATCCGTTGCGCCCATTTCCGCACGCAGTTCGCTATCGTCCACTTTAATTACCGCGCCGTCCGTCAACACGTCTAACGTATGGCGGCTTTCGTCTATCCCTTTCACCGCCTCCCAAACCTCGTCAGCCAAGTGGCATACTTTGAAATACGGGAATACTTTGAACCCCTCTTTCACCAAGAAATCGTGCGCCTGCGTTTGCGACATTTCCTCGCCGCTCGACGTATAGTTTACGTCGTAAAAATAAATATCGGGGCGACGGGTTTCCGTCACTTTGGGGTCGAGATTTCGAATAGCGCCTGCCACCGCGTTACGTGCGTTTTTCAAAGGCTCGGTTGCCGTTTTATTGTATTCGTCCAACACGGAAAGACGGATAACCGCCTCGCCGCGCACCTCCAAAGTGCCTTGATAATTTATCTTCAAGGGGAAAGATTTTATCGTCAAAACCTGCGCCGTAACGTCTTCGCCGACAACCCCGTTGCCACGCGTCGTCGCACGCACAAACAACCCCTTGTCGTATGTCAAACACACGGTAAGCCCGTCGAATTTATATTCCACGGTGTAATCCACCTGCCTCCCTGCCGCTTTCTCTACGCGAGTGGTAAAAGCGCGAAGTTCCTCTTCCGTCACCGATTTATCAAGACTGAAAAGGCGCGCGATATGCGTATGTTTTTCAAAGCCTTTAATCGGCTCTCCGCCCACACGTTTCGTCGGGCTATCGGGATACACCACGCCGCTTTCCTTTTCAAGCAAACGCAATTCGTCGTACAAGGCGTCGTACTCCTTATCCGACACGGTGGGATTGTCGAGTACGTAATACTCGTACGCCCATTTATTGAGAATATCCACAAGTTGTCTTTGTCTATCCATAATTACCCCTTTATAAAGGTGAAGTTTCAACTTTGTCCACAATTTCCAATCAAGCTTGCGCAGCAAACTTAACCCTTACACCACCGTCAACGGCGCAAGGTTTGCGGAAAGCTGTTTTATACCCAAGCCCTCGAACGCGATGTCTAAAATGGTGTTCGTGCCCGTGCCGCGCACGTTGACAATCGTGCCTGCGCCAAACTTGGGGTGGCTTACTTTTACGCCCGTTTTGAACACGGACAAATCTTTCCCTGCTCCCACGGGCTTGGGCGTGGGTTTGCCTACGCCGCCAAACACAAACGCACTACTCTTTTGCGTATTCGCGCTTTGCGTGCGGTTTCCATACGAGCTGCTCCCCCCGTACGTACTGCCGCCGTAGCTATTTCCCGTCCACGCGCTACGCGCGATTGTAGAGCTTTGTCTTGACGTATCCCGTCCGTAGGAAGAGCCGTAAGACGAGCCATACCCCCCTCCAAACGAGGTTTTTCTACCGCTATAATCGTCGTTGGACGCGTACCTGCCCCCACCGTAAGCGGAATTGCCGTAGCTTTCGGGGTCGTCGTAATCCCCGTATCCGTAAGGCGAACGGCGCGTTTCTTTGGGCATATCGAGCTCGGAAGAGAGTTCCTTTAAGAATCTCGAACGCATAGACGGCTCTCTCTTGCCGTAGAGATAACGGGTTTTCGAACGGGTAAACCAAATGCGTTCTTGGGCACGGGTAATGGCAACGTACATCAAACGGCGTTCTTCTTCCATATCCTCGTCTTTGCCCACGGCGCGCGATACGGGCATAATGTTTTCTTCCATACCGCATATAAACACGCACGGGAATTCCAACCCCTTTACCGAGTGTATCGTCGCAAGCGTAACGTAATTGCCGTCGTCCATTTCGTCCGTATCCGAGGAAAGCGTTACTTGGTTCAAATAATCGGTGAGGCTCGCCCCCTCGTTGAGTTTGCAATATTCGTCCACCGATTGGATAAATTCTTCAATGTTTGCGCGCTTGTTGATGCTATCGTCCGATTCGTCCGCATACGCCTCGCGCATATTCGTTTCCGCAACGATTTTTTTGACGAGTTCGTTTACCGCCATACCTTGGCTGTCGATTATCCAGCCCTTTACCAAACTTCTAAAATCGACGAGCTTTTGTTTGGTTGCGCCCGTAAAGCCAAGCGTATCCAAATCAAACAAAGCGTCGTACACGGAAAGCTCCGTTTCAAAAGCGTAATTTTGCAACGTTTCCACCGTTTTCGCGCCGATTCCGCGCTTGGGGAAGTTGATAATACGCGTCGCCGCCTCGCTATCAAACGGGTTGTTGATGAGGCGCAAATAGGCAAGCAAATCCTTAATTTCCTTTCTTTCAAAGAACTTAAAGCCGCCGAAAACTTTATAGGGTATGCCGTCCCCCGTGAACTCTTGTTCGAAGGAGCGCGTGAGGGCGTTGAGCCGCATCAAAATGGCAAAATCCGAATAGCGGTAGCCTTGGCGAAGGAGCCCTGCAATCGTGTGCGCGATATAGCGCGCCTCGCCGCTTTCCTCGTCCGCCTCGTGTACTTTGCCGTCGAGCCCGTCCTCGTTTTCCGTCCAAAGCGTTTTGTCCTTTCTATGCCCGTTGTTTTTGATAACGGTGTTGGCAAGTTTCAAAATGTGTTTCGTGGAACGATAGTTACGCTCCAACTTGAACACCTTTGCGTTCTTGAAATCCTTTTCAAAGTGGAGTATATTTTCAATCTTCGCGCCGCGCCAACCGTAGATAGATTGGTCGTCGTCGCCTACGGCAAACAGGTTGCCGTGCACGGAGGCAAGCAGTTTTACGATTTCGTATTGCACGGCGTTGGTATCTTGGAACTCGTCCACAAGGATATAGCGGAACTTGCCGCCAAGATACTCTCTTGCGTCCTCGTTGTTTCGAAGAAGTAAACGCGTTTCGTTAAGCAAATCGTCAAAATCGAGCGCGTTGTTTTCGCGCAAATGCTTTTGATAGCGAGCGTACACTTTGGTCACCGCCTCAATATCGGGCTCGCCTGCGTATTCCTTTTCATAGCGTTCAGGTTCAAAGCCGAGCATTTTCGCATTGGCGATATGGTATTTTACCGATTTCAATAATTTCTCGTCGTCAAAATCGCACTCTTGGAAGGACTTTTTAACGATATTATTGCGCTCCGTTTCGCTATAAATAGAGAAGTTGGCGTTGATACCCACCTCCTCTGCGTACATACGCAAAATACGCACGCACATACTATGAATCGTGCATACCCACGAACGGGAAACGTCGGTGATTTTAGAAAGACGCTCCCCCATTTCCTTTGCCGCTTTATTGGTGAAAGTGATGGCAAGGATAGCGGATGCAGGCACGCCCAACTCTTCTATAATATACGCAATACGGGAGGTTAAAACGCGCGTTTTACCGCTGCCTGCGCCTGCCAAAACAAGCACGGGCCCCTCCGTTTGCAAAACGGGTTTTATCTGTTCTTCATTTAATTTTTCCAATAATTCGTCAATTGCTACCATAACGTAATTATTATACCATATCCCCCGTCCTTTTGCAAGTGTATTCGTATTTTTCGCCCGTGTTTTCCAAAATAAAAAGCAAGCAAGCCGCCTGCTTTTTATTTATGCCTTTTTATCTATGTTTTCAAACTCGCACTCTCTTCTAAACCGTTCCAACGCGCGAAGATACCGTTCGCTTAAAGAAAGGGTATAACGCTGTTTTTCCTCGTAGGAAAGAGTGTCGAAATAGGGCTTGTCCGTAAGCCGACCTATGGCGTCGCTCACTTCGCCGCTCGATAAAAGCATTTCCTTGACGCGGAGATAAAACTCGTCCTCTTTCACGCCCGAAATTTGCTTTGAAACCTGCTCGGCAAAATACCTGCCTGCCTTGCTTTCGTTTACGCCTTGACTGCGCGCTTTTTCTATTTGTTCGTCCAAGTTCTCCTTGCAATCCGTCCAAAAACCGCGTTTTAAGCGTGCCTTTGCCCTTCTTGCCTCTTCTTTGAGCGTGCTATTTTCTTTCGACATACTGCGTCCCTCCACGACTTTTCTTGGCTTTTTGCGATAGTATCCGCTTTCTTTTGCTCTCTTTCGACATTTTTGTAAATGAAAAGAGCCCACAAAATTGTGAGCTCTTTCTTTTCGTTAGTTTCTGCTTCTCTTACGAGCAGCTTCCGACTTCTTCTTTTTCTTTACGGAAGGTTTTTCATAGAATTCCTTCTTGCGAAGATCGCCGATAATGCCGTCGCGGGAGCACTTTCTCTTAAAACGTCTCAATGCGCTTTCAACGTTTTCGTTTTCTCCTACTTTTACCGTGGACATGCTTTTTTCACCATCCTTTGCCGATGCGTTTAATCATTACC
>JAZRSE010000182.1:0-1666 GCA_045651305.1 Candidatus Scatosoma sp.
ATGGCTACGATCCGACTTCTTGTCTTTTAACAAACCTAAAAGCTTTTCCGTATCGACGCGGTTTTTATCGCAACCAAGCGATATTACACCGAATAATTTATTCGATAACATTTTTCGCACCTTCGATATACAGTATAACACATATAATATGACAACCGTATGCCTGTTTTATAAACTTTTTTTAATTTTTTATAAAGAGCCGTATATGCTTTCAAATTCTTCTTTTGTGATAAGAACTTTACGAGCCTTTGCGCCCTCAAAACTGGAAATATAGCCCATTTCCTCCATCCACTCTACAATTTTGCCCGCTTTGTTATAACCAATCGAGCATTTTCTTTGAATTAAAGAAATGGATGCGCTATTGCTTAAAATAACGTAGCGAAGAGCGTCGATATACACGGGCTCAACCGCGTCGCCGTTGCCAAACGACTCGCCGCCGCCACCGCCACTACGCGCGTTGTTGATGTACGCCGTAGCCGTTTCGTCGTAATACGCCTCGTTGTTCGATTTAATGAAGTTGACGATGCGTTGCGAATCTTCCGCGGAAATAAACGCGCTTTGTACGCGCACAGGCGTATTGATGCCTTGCATCGTGTACAAGAAGTCGCCTTTACCAAGCAATTTTTGTGCGCCCGATTGGTCGAGAATAACACGGGAATCGACGTCCGTTGCCACGGCAAATGCGATACGCGTAGGCAAGTTACTCTTGATAACGCCCGTGATAACGTCCGTGGAAGGACGCTGCGTTGCAACGACAAGGTGAATACCTGCCGCGCGCGCTTTTTGCGTCAAGTTTTGAATTTTGTCTTCGATATCTTTCTTCGCCGCAAGCATCAAATCGGCAAGCTCGTCAATGATAATAACGATTTTAGGGAGGCGTTCCGCCTTTTCCACGTGCGCGTTGTATTGGTCGAGATTTACCATATACGTACCTGCACGGCTCTTTTGTTCGAACAAACTGTAACGGCGGTTCATTTCCCCAATCGCCCAGTTCAAGCTTTGCACCGCTTTGGGCGCTTCCGTAATGATTTCGTTAATCATCAAGTGCGGCAAGTTGTTATACAATACGAATTCCGTTTTCTTCGGGTCAATCAAAATCAAACGCAGTTCTTCGGGGGAATACTTATAAATCAAGCTGATGATAAGCGAGCCCAAGAATACGCTCTTACCCGAACCGGACGAACCTGCAACGAGCATATGTATCATCTTGGAAATATCCCCGTACACCTTGCGGTTGCCTGCGTCTTTACCCATCGTAAACATAATGGACGAAGATTTTGCATTGACGAATGTGTCGCCCGAAAGCATACAGCCAAGTTGAACGAATTGTCTATCCTTATTCGGCACTTCGATACTTACAACGCCGTCCTCGTAATTGGGATAAATGTTTACCCCGCTCGAACGCAAACTGATAGCAACGGGTTGGTCGAGCGCAACCACCTTTTGAGGGGGTATGTTACGGGGAATAGATACGTTATAACGGGTTACCGTAGGACCGAACGTCGTCGAGGCAATCGTTGCGCCGCTCACCCTGAAATCTTCCAAGGTTGCCAAGATATTTTCTTTGGTTTCTTCCACCTCTTCGGGGTTTAATACGGGTTCTACGTCGCGGCAATCGAAATCGTCCAAACGAGGTCTTACGTAAGGGCGGATAACGCGAGGCTTG
>JAZRSE010000183.1:0-1526 GCA_045651305.1 Candidatus Scatosoma sp.
CCAATTTCTCGCAATGGTTAGAAAACGAATGGGCTCCTATAAACGACCTGCTACGATTAGACGAAGTCGCCGTGATAACGGGCTACGCACTATCCGCCGTTCAAAAATGGACTTACAAGAAGAAACTGCAATGTCTATGGGCGCAAGCAAAAGTCCTCACCACCAAAGAATGGCTTATTGAATTTTTTGTGAATCAAGGATATCAAATCATCCGAAAATCTGACGTCCACCTACGTTTACTACAAAAGTTTTACAACAATCAATAACCAAAAAGCATCTGCTTTGCCTACGCAAAACAGATGCTTTTTTTATTTCTCTTAAAACTCCAAACGAATATAGTGCCGTTTTTCTTTGTTGGCTTTTAATATGGGCTTTTCAAAGTTTTCCATATTGATAGCGTTCGGTGCAAACTGCGGTTCTAACGCTACACCGCCTTTATCCGAAATTTTCTCGGCGCGGCGAGTTTCTTCCTTACCTGCGCCCGTGTACATTTGCATCGCAGGCATATCCGTATAAATTTCCATCTTTAATCCCGACACGTCGCCAACCATCGTTGCTGCATGTTCGCCGTTCAACATAAAGTTATGGTCGTAAATTCCAAGCTCCGTCTTGTCTTGGTCAATTCTCTTGCCTTTGCGGAAATCAAACGGCGTACCCGTTACATCAGCCTTATAACCAAGCGGAATTAACTCCTTATCCACAGGAGTATAATAGTCCGAATAAATCGTCAGATGGTTGGAATTTGCATAACCGATAGGTCCGTTCATATTAAAATAGAAATGATGCGTAGGCGCCCATATCGTATCCTTATCGGAAATCGCAGAGTAACCTATATGCAACGTTCTACCCGTTAAAATAAATTCTACGGTAAACACAAGCCGTCCGGGATAACCGTCTTCGCCGTCGGGAGAAACACAGGTCATTTTCAGCCCGTTTTCAATTTCTTTCACCTCGTAGAACTTATGATGAAAGCCCTGCAAACCGCCGTGAAGTTGATTCTCCCCTTCGTTTTTGGTGAGTTTATATTCTTGTCCGTTTAGGGTAAACTTTGCCTTTGCAATGCGGTTTGCAACACGCCCGATTGCACCGCACACGTATCCACCGCGCAACTTATAATCTTCCGCGCAATCAAAACTCCAAACAACGTTTACACCGTTTACATATAAGCTTTGTATGGTTGCTCCAAAGTCCAACACATCCACCGAAACGTTATCGCCCGTCAACGTGTATTTATATACTTCTTTTCCGTCTACTTTCCCAAATGCTTCTTTTTTCATATTTAATCACCAAAGCAAACGCCCATCGCTTTTGCCATCGTAACAAGCTCGCCGTTGGGATCTACGTTCTTCGTCTTTTGACCGATTACGTCTTCCAACGAAACGTCTACGATTTCGTCGCCTTGCAAAGCCACCATTCTGCCGAATTTTCCCTGCATACAAAGCTCTACCGCAGCATACCCGTAACGGGAAGACAATACTCTATCGTGTGCAGTAGGCGTACCGCCTCTTTGGATATGACCAAGCGTG
>JAZRSE010000184.1:0-2433 GCA_045651305.1 Candidatus Scatosoma sp.
AGCGTGGGCTTGGATATGATTGCTATTCCGGGCGACACCCCTGCCACCACAATAGCGGCTATGATAGCGGACGAAGCGGCAATCGGTATGATAAACAACAAAACGACGGCGGTGCGTATTATTCCTGCCGTAGGCAAAGGCGTTGGAGAAGAGGTTAGTTTCGGCGGACTTTTGGGCAGAGCGCCCGTTATGCCCGTGCATAACTGCGATTCTTCCCGTCTTATATTGCGTGGCGGTAATATCCCTGCGCCTATTCATAGCTTTAAGAATTAAGAGAGTGGATTTATGGAAAGAAAGGAAATAGCGGAAAACAAGAAATGGAATACGCAGGCGTTGTTTGAAAGCGACGAGGCGTGGGAAAAGGAATACCAAGCGGTGGAGAAGGAATACGGCGAAATTGATTTTTCGGCGTACGATAACCGTTTGGGCGAAAAGGACGTTTTGTTGGCTTGTTTGAGCCTCAATTACGAGGTTGCTCGCCGTGTTGAGAAATTGTATATCTACGCGCATCTTCGTCACGACGAGGACGTGAGAAACGCGGATACGACGGCGGCGCTTGCACGTGTCACCACGTTGTATTCTAAATTGTTCTCGCAGTTTGCGTTTATCGACCCGCAATTAACGGCTCTTGACGAAAAGACGTTGCAAGCGTTTATTGACGACCCCGATTTTAAGGACCACGATTATAAATTGAGAAAGTTGGCGCAAAGCAAAGCGCACGTATTAAGCGAGCAGGAAGAAAAATTGCTTGCGTTAAGCAGCGACGTATTTGGCGGTTTCCAAGACGTGTTTATGATGCTCGACAACGCCAACCTTAACCTGCCCAAAGCCTCTTTCAATGGGGAAGAAACGCAAATGAGCCACGGTATGTACGGCGTGGTGTTGCACACGGGTAGCGACGAGGAAAGAAAAGAGTGGTTTGAGAAATACTACGATTCGTATATCAAATTGATTGACGCTATCACGCAAACGTATTATAACAACGTAAAAAAGAACGTGCTTTACAAGACGGTGAGAAAGTATAACAGCTGTTTGGAAATGGCGCTTGACGAAGAGGACGTAAGCCCTATCGTTTACGAAAATCTTATCAAAGCCACGCACGAGGCGTTGCCTGCTATGCACGAATATATTGCCGTTAGACAAAAGGTTCTTAACAAAGAACAACACATCTACGACGTGTACGTTCCGCTTGTGGAAGACGCGGATATGAAGTTGCCTTTCGACGAGGCGTACGATTTGGTGGTGAAGGGCTTGGGCGCGCTCGGCAAAGATTATCAGTCTTTGCTTGAAAAGGCGAGAGAACAACGTTGGATTGACGTTTACGAAAACGAGGGCAAGCGCAACGGCGCGTATAGCGCAGGCGCATACGATTCTCCGCACCCGTACGTGCTTTTGAACTATCAACCTACCACCAACGACATTTTCACGATAGCGCACGAAATGGGGCACGCGTTGCATACGTATAAATCCAAAGAGGCGCAACCGCACTCCAAGGCAAGCTACACCATTTTCTTGGCGGAAATTGCAAGCACGGTAAACGAAGTGTTGCTCCTCAAACATTTGTATAAAGAGAGCAAGGATAAAAACTTGAAAAAGTATTTGCTCAACTATTATATGGACACAATTCGCGCAACGCTGTTCCGTCAAACGCAATTTGCGGAATTCGAGCAAAAAGCGCACGAAAAGGTGGAAAACGGCGAGGCGCTTACCAAGGATAGTATGTGCCAAATGTACTATGCCTTGAATAAGCAATACTACGGCGACGCGCTCGTACACGATGAAAAAATCGCTTACGAGTGGGCGAGAATTCCTCATTTCTATAACGCGTTCTACGTGTACAAATACGCAACGGGTATTATCTCGGCGATATCTATTGTAAAACGCATTTTAACGGAAGGGGAAAGCGCGGTGAAGGATTATTTTAAGTTCCTTTCCGCAGGCGGCAGCGACGACCCCGTTTCCATTTTGAAAAAGGCGGGCGTGGACTTGACTACGGACGCTCCTTTCAAAGCGGCGATGGAAGAATTTGCCGATACGTTGAACGAATTTAAGAGCTTGCTCGATTGATAAAAGACGGTAATTAACTACACATACAAGGAAGAAAAATTATGGCAAACAACGTAAACACGATGCCCTATAACCGCGATGCGGAAATGGCGCTTTTGGGCTGTTTCTTAATGGATAACGAAATCGTAGCGGAACTCATTGAAAAGGTTACGGAAGAGGATTTCTATCAAGAATCGCATAAATTCATTATCCGCGCAATGCGTAAAGTTTTTGCGGCGAGAAAACCCGTAGACCTTGTTACGGTGGCCGACTATTTGGATGGCGAGGGGAACTTGGAAAAGGCAGGCGGTATTAGCTATCTTACCGAGCTTTCGCAAATCACCCCGTCGGCGGCAAACTATAAATCGTATTACGATATCGTAATAC
>JAZRSE010000185.1:0-6072 GCA_045651305.1 Candidatus Scatosoma sp.
CGCGGTGTTGGAGGTATTCGGCAAGGAATATCCCTTGAAATCCACCTCGATTGTCGTTGAGGCGGACGGCAACCAATTGGGCGCGATAAAGGGCGGCTACTTGGCAGGCAAGAGCGTTTTGTGGCAAAAGGAAATCGGCAAAGGCAAGGTTGTGCTTTTGGGCAGCGTATTTGAAAAGGACGCGTTGAAAGAAATCAGCGCGAAGTTTATCGACGAAAAGGTAGATACGGCTATTCGTTCGGTAGACGGTGTGTCCTTCTATAAGCGTGTAGACGAAACGGGCAAGAATAGCTACTGTTTCGTAAATATGTGTGGAGAAGAAAATACCGTAACGGTTAAAGGCGTAAATTATTTCACCAAAGAAAAGGTGGACGGCAGCTTGACGCTTGCGCCTTACGCTTACGCCGTTATAGAAGAAGAATAACAAGGAGAACAGTATGACGAAGAAGCTTGTAAAACCAAAAAGCAGATTTTCGTTAAAGGAAGAAATTAGAAGGCACTACGCGTTGTATCTTATGATTCTTCCCGCGTTTATCATCGTTGCGCTTTTTGCTTATATACCGATGTACGGTATCGTAATGGCGTTCCAAGATTACGACCCTTATCTCGGGGTTTGGGACAGCCCGTTTATTATGTTTGACAATTTCACCTACTTTTTTGGCAACAAGGCGTTTGGTGAAATTTTGTGGAATACGTTCTCTATCAGTTTGTATTCGTTGGTAGTAGGTTTCCCTCTTCCTATACTCTTTGCCCTTGGCTTGAACAGCGTAGGGAATAAGGCGTATAAGAAGACGTTGCAAATGGTTTCGTACGCACCTTACTTTATTTCCGTCGTAGTTATCGTTGCAATGCTCAATTCCTTCTTGGATTTGAGAACGGGCGTATTCAACAAATTGCTCGAACTGTTCGGCGCGGCACCGAGAGATTTTATGTCGGACGCAGGCGCGTTTAAGACCATTTACGTATTGAGCGGTTTGTGGCAAACGCTTGGTTGGAACAGTATCATCTATATCGCAACGCTTACGTCCGTAGACGTGTCCTTGTACGAGGCGGCGGATTTGGACGGCGCAAGCAAACTCAAAAAGATTATCTATATTGATTTGCCCAGCATTGCGCCTACGACGATGGTATTGTTGATTCTTTCCGTTGGTAACATCTTGTCCGTAGGTTTCGAAAAGACGTATTTGATGCAAAACGACTTGAATATGGCGTCGTCCGAAGTTATCTCTACGTACGTGTATAAGATGGGTATTATTTCGCAGGACTACGGTTTGGGTACTGCGGTTGGCTTATTTAACTCGCTTGTAAACTTCGTGTTCTTGGTTGCCGTAAATACGGTGGCTAAAAAGACGAACGGATATAGTTTGTGGTAAGGAGGGCAATTATGGATTTGGAAAATACGATTATACAAGAATTGCCCGAAATGGTTGTGGAAGAAACGGTTGTGGAAGAATCCCAAGCGCAATCGGCGGAATTGGTAGCGCAAAGTAGCCTTGCAAACGGCGGCGCGAAAAAACGCAGAAAGCCGGGGAAGATGAAAAAATCCAAATCGGACGTAACGTTTGACGCCGTAAACTACGCTATTTTGAGCTTGATGTTCATTATCTTCATTTACCCGTTGATTTACGTTATAAGCGCGTCGATGACGAAACCCACCGACGTACTTTCGGGTAAAATGTGGATTTTCCCCACCTCCTTCTCGTTTGAAGGGTATGCGAGAATTCTCTCGTACGCGCCACTTTGGCAAAGTTTCTTGAACACCATTTACGTCGTTGTAGTAGGTACGGTTGTAAGTATCGTCGTTACCTTGCTTGCAGGCTACGTTTTAAGCCGTGACGACTTTAAGGCAAAGAAATTCTTTATCTTGGTGTTCACCGTTACGATGTTCTTCGGCGGCGGTCTTATCCCGTATTATATGTTGATTACCGAAACGTTGAACATGCGCGATTCGCTTTGGGCGTTGATTATTCCCTCCGCAGTTTCCGTATATAACATTATCTTGGTAAAGACGTACTTTACGACCAGCTTGCCCAGAGATATCTTCGAGGCGGCTTTGATTGACGGTTGCGGCGATTTTAGGTTCTTCGTAAGCATTGCAACGCCGCTCGCCGTGCCTATTATCGCGGTTATTGCGTTGTACAACGTCGTAGGTAAATGGAACTCCTACTTCGACGCGCTTATCTTCTTGAATACGGAAAGCAAATATCCTTTGCAGCTCGTTATCAACAACTTGTTGATGGAAAACGACGTAAGCAGCGTAGGCGGCTCGGGTAGTTTGAGCTTGGAACACTCGCTTGTCGTTGAATCTATGAAATACGGCGTTATCGTAGTGGCGTCCGTGCCGATGCTCGTCGTATATCCTATGGTGCAACAATACTTCATTAAGGGTATTATGGTAGGCTCGGTTAAGGGTTAAGGAGAAAAATATGAAAACCAAATTAGCATTTGTCATATTTCTTTGTAGCGTCTTAATGATTGGCGCAGGGTTGGGTTATTCGAAGAAAGAATACGTAGAATACTCCAACGCACACGTGCTTTCGGGCGACGACATTGAAATTTTGAAAGAAGAATATAAAGATGAAATCACCTTAAAGATGATGTCGTCTTGTAGCTCTACGCTTAGTTCGGATTGGGCGAACAATAAGTTCTTTAAGAGAATGAACAAAGCTACGGGCGTAAACTTTAACTTCGACAACGTATTCTTGGAAGGTATGTACAAGCAAAAGAAACCGCTTGCGTTCACCTCCACGGAAACGATGCCCGACGTATTCTTTAAGGCGTTCTTTACCAGCCAAGACGAAATCACGTACGGCACGAACAAACAAATCATTTCGCTTAATAAGCTCATTGACGAATACGCGCCTAATATCAAGAGAATCTTGGACGAGAATCCTATTATTAGACGTTGTATCACCACCCCCGACGGCAACATTTACGCGTTGCCCACGATGTATTTGAATACCCCTAACGACGGTATTATGCGTGGTTTCTGGTGGATTAACCAAAAATGGCTTGAAGAACTTGATTTGGAAATGCCTACGACGGTACAAGAGCTTTACGACGTACTTAAAGCGTTTAAGCAATATAAGTGTACCAATGAGAACGCATCTCCGTTGGTAATTTGCGGCACGACGGAACTTTTCAGCTTATTCCCTATCTTCGGGCTTGACCTTACGCAATATTTCGTGCAAGCAAACTCTAACGACGTAGTGGAATTTGGCCCTGCGAAAGACGAATTCTATAACGCTTTACAATGGTTGCATAGATTTTTTGAAGAAGGGCTTATCAACCCCGACTGGAACACGTTTACCGAATCGAAACGTTATTCGTACGCGCAAAACGACGTATATGGTATGTATATGTCGGCGTCGCCTATGTACGTATCGGGCGCAAAACGCTTAAAGCATTTCGTCACGCTCGACCCGCTTACGAGCGAATTGCACGACACGGCGTTCTGGTCGGCAATGAACCCCGTAGAAAGAGGCTGTTTCGCTATTTCTTCTACCTGTCAATATCCCGAACTTGCAATCAAGTGGATTGATATTCTTTACAACACCGAGTTGCCTTATTGGATTTGGGCAATCAACGGCCAAGAAGGACAGGAATGGGAGTGGGTTGACACGTCGAAGACGCAATGGCGTTCTACGATTAGTGCGGCGGAATACTCTGAAAGAATGAAAGACACGATTGTACAACCTGGCGACGGTATGCCTTATGCGGTTGATGAAAAATTCTTCGATAAGGAAGTTACCAACAACGCCGACTACGTTCGTCAACAAAGAAACAAACAAATGGCGAAAGGCAAAATCAACTATCCTATGGTGTACATCGGTAAAGACGATTTGAGAACGTTCTCGTTGCTGTCTACCAACATCAATAAGCACGTTGCCGAATTTATTGCGTCTTCGATAAATAACGGTATTTCGAGAAGTGACTTTGATTCGTTCAAGGCATCTCTTGGCGGATATCGTATGGACGAGTATATGGGTATTTTGCAAGAAGCGTATGACAACTTCTACGGCATTTAATCCATAGCTTAAACAAGTAGCGAGGTAATTACACTTGAAAAAAGCATCTATATTTAAATTGATATTCTTAATATGTTTTTTCACTATGTTCATCACCGTTTCCGTAATAGGAAGTATGGGCTTGTTTAAGTTTGACTCGGTAAAAGGGTTGGACGACCCGCAGGATTTTTCCGCGAGTTTCTCCCAAACGGACGACGGATACGTGTTCAGTTTGGTGAACGGTAGAGAAGCATTATACACCAACAAGGGCGCAGTAGGCGTGCGTTTTAACGACGGCAATAACGCAGGCGAAATTTCTTACGCGCATTATTCCACGGTGGACGAAGTAGAGGGCGGTTATAAAGCGCAAGCAACCGTCACCGGCCCGAAAGGCTCGGTAGTAAAGGTTACCGACTACTACTACGTAACGAAAGTGGGCGTGGAAATTACGAGAACGATGGACGTCGTCACCGTTGGCGGCGACGAGGGTTTTGCAACGGAATACCCCGTATTTACGCAAAACGACGAAACGATTTCGGAAAGCGATTGGTTCAACCCGTCGCAATTCTACGTATCGGGCACGCACAGCTTTATCACGACGAACGCGCGTTCGCCGTTGTCGTCGACTACGGGCGAATTCGTTATTTCGTCCAATAACGCGTCGGCGCTCGTACTTTCCAAGTTCAAGAACGGCTACGTAACCACGTTGACGGATACGTCCCACTCTCAACTTGTAACCACGTACGAGGACACGAAAGATATTATCAACAGCACGGAAGACAGTTTGGTTATCGACGAGGCGATTACCGTTACGGGCATCGCGTACGGCGATACTACGGACGAAGAAACGCTTGCAAACCAAGTAAAAATGTCTTTCTGCTATCCTTCGCACGAAGTTCTTTCGGCGGAAGGCGGTACGGCTTGGCGTCTTTTGCCCGTGTCGCAAAACCTTTCCCGCTCCGTATCGTTCAAATTGACGATAGAGGAAGAAAAAGATTTCTATTCGATGGTAGAAAATTCTTGGCGTAACGCGTATAAAGATATGGCGATTACGGACAAGAGATATAGCCAAGAGGCTGTTTATACGGCGTTGCTCGAATCGATGAAACGTTCGTATTCGGAAACGGGGGCGTGGAACGTACCTATGTATATGTCCAACGCCGAAGACTATCAACCCAACAGCGGTTTCTTGTATAGAAACGCGGATATCGCGCTTTTGATGTATAAAGCGGGCGTGCGTCAAAACAAACCCGAATATATCACGCAAGCGGTGAAGGTGTTGGAAGACCAAATCACGGCGAAGAGATTGGACGAGAACATTTATTGGTCGCCCGGTTTAGAAATCAATCCCGTTTATTACAGAACGCGTTATGAAGGGTTCGTTGCGCTTTTGGAATTGTACGATTTCTTCAAGGCGAATAACATCAACCATACGGGCGTGTTGAGCCAAGAAAATCTTAAAAAATACCTTTGCGAAAAAGCGGAAGAGCACAAGAACGAAACGGACGTTATGGGTCTTATCTTCTATACAAGGCTTTGGAAATATAACGAAGAATTCAATATCGACTATTCGCAAACGGCAATAAGACTTTTGGATAAAGTTGCGGAAGAAAACAGATTCTTCGACGGCTATTTCGGCTCGGTTGAACATAACGACCCCAACGCATATATCGGCGTTGCGGAAGACGCAATGATTATCTTGAACGCATACCTCAACGCATACGAAGTGACGGGCGCAACCCGTTATCTCGACCTTGCGAAGAACTGCGCGACGTGGTTGGAAACGTTTAATATGCTTTCCCCGATGAACTTGAACTTGGTAGGCGACGACGGCTCGCAAGCCTATAACTCTTCGTTTATCGGCAACGAAAGATTCTTGGCGTACGGTTATAACTTTAACAACACCAAACACTTTATTTTAGACTGTCCCACCGTATCTTCGGCGGTTGACTACGAAAAGCTTTACTACATTACGGGGGATAAACACTATCTCGAATTTGCACAAAGATTGGTGTATAACTCTTCCTTGTACGTAAATATGGGTGATAAAGTAGGGCTTATGGAC
>JAZRSE010000186.1:0-4310 GCA_045651305.1 Candidatus Scatosoma sp.
CTTTTCGGCTAAAAGTTCGGGGATTACGACCAAGCCATCGTATTATCTTTATATCCCTAACAAACGAAACGAACCATGTTCACGAGAACCGCTGATAATTCAGCGGTTCTCTCCATTAAAACATCAAAAAAAGGACGGCGCTTTGCCGTCCTTTTCGTATTTTTAGGGCATATACCCACGCCTTGCGTTGGAGTTTCTTCACTCGCCAACCTCATCGCGCTATTATCGTATGGTTAAATTTACTCCCCAACACAAATTTTAAGCGCAACGTCCGCTGCCGAAGCCGCGTCGGACGTATAGTAGTCCGCACCAATGCTATTGCAAAATTCTTGCGAAATAGGCGCGCCGCCTACCATAATCTTTACGTTGTCACGAATACCGCTATTAATCGTTTCTTCTACAACCGTTTGCATTTCTCCCATCGTCGTCGTAAGCAAAGCCGAACAGCAAATTGCCTTTGCGTTATGTTCTTTCGCCTTTTGCACGAACGTTTCCGCAGGTACGTCTACACCAAGGTCGATAACTTCCAAGCCTTTTCCTTCCATCATCATCTTAACAAGGTTTTTACCGATATCATGCAAATCGCCTTTTACCGTACCAAGAACTACCGTGCCTTTCGTCGTCACGCCCGATTCTACCAAGTAAGGGCGCAAAATTTCCACACCTGCGTTCATTGCACGAGCAGCTACCAACACTTCGGGAACAAAAACTTCGTTTTTCTTGAATTTTTCGCCAACGATAGACATTGCATTTAACAACCCGTTTTCCAAAATTTCTTGCGCCGAAACGCCTTCATTAAGCGCTTGCGCTACGAGTTCTTTTACCTTTGCAGCTCTACCGCGTTGTAAAAATCCACCGATTTCTTCTAAAATTGCCATAATTATCTTTCCTCCAATATTTATCATTGTTTATTTTCTTCTTTTCCGTATAAAATTACGGAAAAATAAGTGACTGTGTTTTGTTCATTTTTATAGCGTATCTTGCATTTTTGCGCAAGTTCAACTACGTTAATTCCGTTTGCCTCCACCGTGGAACGAGCCTTTTCGGGGAAACGACAAGGGCTTTCGGGATACGTGCATTTGGCGCAAAGCGCGCAACTTTTTGCGGACAATACTTTCACGTCTTGTCCATAAAATAAACTCTCTATTTTATCCGTAACTTTTTCGTGTTCTTCCCGACCGTTATTCATTCCGTCTATATCAAAAGAATCTTCCAACGTATGACAAGTCGTAAAAACAACGGCGTTTTTATACATTAGACAGGCTTGTTTTAGCTTATCAAAACTTCCTATCCCTGGGGGGCAAGTCCACGTCTTTCCGTACTTTCCGCAATAATTCTTTTCACACGCTTTTACCACTTCGTATGAAAAAGGAATTTCCTCGGTTGTAATACACGCGCCCTCGCAAACGTACGTCGATATGTTTTGTAAAATATCTTCTTGCGTAAACATTTCCATTTCTTTCTATTCAACAACCTTTCTTCTCAAAAAGACATATACTCAATATATAAATCTTGAAACACTTTCGAAAAAGAAAGCTCTATCACTTGCGTTTCGGTTGCGATTCGTTCAATCTCTCGTTGGGCGGTTTCTTGCAATAAACACAACCTTGCCCCTGCCAAACTTGTATTTCCAACAACCTTGGCTTTTGAAATTGACCATTTCGGCAACAAACCCGTTCTTCCTGCGTTTTGCAAATTCATATAGAACCCCAAACCGCCTGCCACGTACAAATTTGCCACGTCCTCTATTGCAACCCCACAAGTTGACAACAAAGCCTCTATCCCAGCGACAATCGCGGATTTCGCCAATTGGAACTGCCGAATATCTCTTTGCGATAAATATACGTCACCTGTAAGATAGAATTTATCTTCTATTAAATTTTTTATTAACGGCGAGCAGGATTCTTCGTTCCAGCCTCCGCTTTCATCAATAAGCGATTCTTCCAACAAAACGGCTATCAAATCGATTAGGCCACTCCCACAAATTCCTCGCGCCTTTTCATTTCCTATCGTAGAAAATTCAAGCTTTCCATTTTGCAGATAAACTTTGTCTATCGCGCCTGACACACCGCCTACACCACACTCGATACAAGCGCCCTCCAAAGCAGGACCCGCCGCCGTCGACGTTGCGTATAAACGACCCTCGTGCGATAATACGACTTCGCCGTTCGTTCCAATATCCACCAATAGCTCCGTCTTATTGCTATCTTGCATACTGCAAGCAAGCGTACCAGCCGTAATATCACCGCCAATATATCCGCTTACGGAAGGCAATAACCGTACTTTGTTGGCTTTAAGCCCTATGGCTGCCCCGTCTACGTTTTGCGTTTTCGTAAATACAGGCGTAAACGGATATACGCCTATCGTTTCAGGGTTAACCCCCAAAAACACGTGCAACATCGTCGTATTTGCCGAAACAATCAATTCGTCGATACTATTATCTTTGGCTATCAACTCTATTAGCTCGTTCGACTTTTCTATAACGACTTTTTGTAATAATTCCAATTTACCTTCGCGGCAAGCGTTTATTCGGCTTAATACGTCCGCCCCATAAACCCCTTGTGGATTTAGCGAGGACGCTTTTCGTACAACTTCACCCGTACCCAAATCAACCAAACAGGCGGCGAGCGTCGTTGTTCCAACGTCTAAAATGACGCCAAAACCTTCTTTCTCTCCCGTAAACGATTGCGTTTGAAAACTATCTATTCCGCCTCCGCTTTGCAGTTCAAGTTCGATACTAATATCTTGCTTGATAATCGCTTTACAAGACGAAACCATACCGTCCGCATTGGGCGTTTCCCCCAATACTTCCCCTTGCAACAGTTTTACCTTACATTTTCCGCAAGTGCCTTTACCGCCGCACGGCGCGAAAAAATCAATTCCTTGCCTAGCTATCGCCTGTAAAATCGTTTCACCTTGCTTTGCCGTTAGCGTTATTCGTTGTGGATAAATTGTAATTGTACAATCTTTCTCCATTATCAATCAGCTTTATAAAATTCGTTTACCGCATCAAAAAACGCGCCGATATTTTCCCAAGGACTTGCAGGCGGAACGTCGCAACCCGTCGAGATAACGAAATTGGGATAAGCGCAACAAGCCGACATAATATCTAACGTCGCTTGCTTTACGGAACTCGGCGTACCGTTGCGGATTTGTCCAGCAGGGTCTACGTTGCCCATAACCACAACGTCGGCAGGTACTTTTTCAAGCATTTCCGCCATTTTTATAGAGTTCCCAAAATGATACGCGGCTGCGTTCGTACTTAAAATGGAATCCACCATTAAAAGAACGTTATCTCCGCAATTATGGTAAATCAACAAAAACTCGTCGTCTTGTACCGCGTCTACAATTTTGCGAACGTAGTCAGCGGAAAATTCTTCCGCCAAGTTCGGGGAAAGCATACCTGCAAGCGGTTCAGCCATTACTACGCCGTTTGCACCTGCTTTTTTATATTCTAATATGTATGCAATAAGGAACTCCGTCACTTTTTCAAGCGTTGCGTGTACCATTTCAGGCTCTACGTAGCAATTCATCATCGCTTCGCTTACGTCCATCAATCTACCAGCCAACGAGAAAGGCCCGATAACGCCTGCAAAAACAGGTCTATCCGTAATAAGTTTCGTTGCCTTGCTTATCGCCTCTACGTATTGTCCGCATCTACCTGCCGTCACGGGAGGCACTGCCAATTCTTCCGCCTCTTCGGGGCTTGTTACAACCGCGCCGATAACCGTAGGCACTTCGTCTTCCGAAAAACGGACCGTCGAACCAAATGCCTCCGCCTCAACCGATAAGTCCATCATACTTACCGAAGCCAACGTATCAAATTTATCCGCAATCAGTTTCATCCCTTGCGCTTGCAAATCGCTGCTTGACGTCAATTCCTTTACGGTTACGCCCAACAAGCTAACACACGGGAAAGAAAGCACGGGCATAGGTTTTTTCACCTTTTCCGCCTTTACGTTTTCAAGCCATTGTTTCATATTCATAGTGAGTTCTCCTTCTACTCTTTCCATCATTATTGTATCTCTTTTTTACGAAATTACAATATAATATTATTTAATACAAGCACAATTATTTAGAAATTTTTAATTATTCTACTTACCAACAGCGAAAAGATACTCTTAAAGGTCGTTTCGTTAAAACGCCATTCTGCGGAAAGCGCCCTTTTTCTCGTCTCTGGGCGGCAAACCGAGTATTTCTCTTGCCGTATCGACGTAATAACGATAATTTTCCAACGGAGTGCCGTTAGGAATACGGTGGTCGATACCGAATACTACACCGCCTTCTCTCATCATCGGTTGCATTTTATA
>JAZRSE010000187.1:0-14174 GCA_045651305.1 Candidatus Scatosoma sp.
CAATTGTCTTCCTAAGACCGCTTGGCCTCCGACTTCCCCGACGTTACCACCCTGCCCCTTGAAAGCGTGCTTGACGAAATAGAGCGCACGGACAAACTGTTATACGCCGTCGATAAAAAGGAAGAACACCTTTTCCGCGCCCCGTTTGGGCGTATCAACGAGGAAATCAAACGGGCGTTGGACGTGCCGATTATTGATTGGACGATAGACACGCTAGACTGGACGGGCGTTAGCGAAGAGGATATTTACAACGTCGTCTTTACGCAAAAATTCGCAGGAGCAATCGTCCTTATGCACGACGGATACCCCAACACCGTCGCCGCGTTAAAACGGTTATTGCCCGATTTGAAAGAGGCAGGCTATCAAGTGGTGAGCCTTTCAAAAATGGCAAAAGCGCACAACTGCCCCCTTAAAAACGGCGGAGCGTATATTCGAGCAAGAAAACAGGGAAACGGCTAAAACCGTTTCCCTTATCTTTTATTTTTTCCAAAGCGTTATATACAGCGTTTGTTTGGTGTCTTTTGTTATCTTCACTCTATCGGCAATTTCGTATCCGCAAACCGCGTACACCTCTTTCCCCTTTTCGCTTGCAATCAACGGCAAACGTTTTCGCATTTCCACGGGGATTTTCTTTTCGTTGAAATACTTTTTCAGCGTTTTTCTACCACCGCCGAACTTTTCTATCTCGTCCCCGTCCTTTCGAAAGCGGAAGAGCGCGTCGCTTGGCAACGTATCTTTATCTATCCGCAACACTTCCCCTATATATCCTTGTATTTCAGGTGCAGTCAAAGCCACTTTCACCTCGTACATACCCCCGTCAAAGCCTTGCAAGGAAAAAGGTTCTTCTTGCGACGTTTCGAAGATAGGTTCTTCCTTTTTAAGAAAAAAGCAAATGCCGTCTACTTCCTTTTTCGCCGTCACGCCCAAAGGCAAATCTATTTGCGCGCCCCGTTCGCTTTGTTGCAAACGATAAATGGCGTCCAAATGCGCCCTCGTATAATCCCTTTCAACGCCCAATTTCTTCATCGCCGTAAGTGCGGCGCGCGTGAAAATAGGTTTCTCTTCGCTAAACGAAAGGTACATTTCCCCATCGCGCTCTTGCAAAAGTTTCTCGCTTTGACGATACAAATACGCATCGTCCTCCGCCGCCTGCATAGCAAAACGCGCAACGTTCTCTTCCGCACACGGGATTGCCTTTTTAAGCGCAGGCAACACTTTTAAGCGGAGTGCGTTTCTCGTATAACGCGCGTCTTTATTCGTCTTATCCACTCGATAGGAAAGGCGGTGTTTTTTTACGTAGGCAATAATCTCCTCTTTCGTCCAACAAAGCATCGGGCGAATAATATGCTCTCTTTCCGCCTGCATTCCTGCCGTACCCGAAAGCGCCGTGCCTCTCGCAAGACGGAAAAGCACCGTTTCCGCCTCGTCGCTTATATGGTGCGCCGTAGCAATACAATCGGCTTTTCCCTCGTCCAACAACGTTTGAAAGCTTGCATAACGGAAATCCCTCGCCGCCGTTTCAAGGCTCGTTTTTTCTCGCTCCGCCTTCGCTATACAATCCTCTCTAAAAACAAACAGCTCGATACCCCATTTATTGCAAAGCGCTTGCACAAAACGCATATCTGCAAGACTTTTCTTGCCGCGAATACCGTGCTCGCAATGCACCGCCAAAAGAGTGTAGCCGTATTCCTTTTCCTGCGATTTCAAATAATGGAGTAGCGCCGTCGAGTCCATACCCCCCGACGTTGCCACACAAAGCTTTTTATTTGTCCAATTTCGCAAGTTTTTCATACTTTCAGTATAACACACCAAAAGGAAATATGCAAGCTATTCTGCCCACAAAAAAACGGCGTTATCCGCCGTTTTCTTTTATTCCCCGTAATACGCGCGCGTATACATCTGCTTTATCTCTTCTACGAGCGGATACCTTGGATTCGCACCCGTACATTGGTCGTCAAAAGCATCGAGGCTCATTTGCTCTATTCTCTCAAAAAATTCCTTTTCCGTAACGGAATCGCCAAGCGCCTCCTTAATCGTTTTGGGAATCCCCAATAGCTTTTTCAACTGCTCTATTTTTTCAATAAGGTTTTCAAAACTCTCCTCGTCCCTATCGCCTGCCACGCCGATACGCTTGGCTATTTCGACGTAACGGCAAAGCGCCTTGGGATAAGCGTACTGCGGAAACGTAGCCATTTTACGAGGCGTGTTGGAGCTATTAAAACGCATTACCTCCACGAGCAATAAACCGTTTGCCAAGCCGTGCGGCAAATGCCAATACGCGCCGAGTTTATGCGCCATTGAGTGGCACACGCCCAAGAAAGCATTGGCAAACGCTATCCCTGCCATCGTGGCGGCGTTGGCAACCTTTTCCCTTGCCAAAATATCCGCTCGCCCGTTTTGGTAGGCACGGGGCAAGAACTCGAATAAAATCTTAATCGCCTCAAACGCCAAGCCGTCCGTGTAATCGGACGCCACCACCGACGCCACCGCCTCTATTGCGTGGGAGAGCGCGTCGAACCCTGCAAACGCCGTCAATCTTGGCGGAATATCTAGCATAAGTTCTACGTCGCAAACGGCGATATTGGGAAGTAGCTTATAATCGGCAAGCGGATACTTCTCCCCCGTTTTCTCGTCGGTAATTACGGCAAACGGGGTCACCTCGCTGCCCGTGCCTGCCGTCGTGGGAATTGCCATAAACAAAGCCTTTTCCCCCATCTTGGGAAAAGCGTACACACGTTTTCGTATATCCATAAACCGCAAGGCAAGCTCTTCAAAACGCACCTTGGGATGTTCGTACAACACCCACATAATTTTCGCCGCGTCCATAGGCGAGCCGCCGCCAACCGCAATAATTACGTCGGGCGCAAACGCCAACATACGCCTTGCACCCTCTTTCGCTTGTGCAAGCGTCGGGTCGGGCGTGATTTCGAAAAACTCGGTATGCGTAATTCCCAACTCATCCAATTCGTCCGTAATCTTCTTGGCTACGCCGCTCTTATACAAGAACTCGTCCGTTACGATAAAAGCACGGCGTTTTTGATACTCTTCCTTTAACTCTATTAGCGCAGAGCGCAAACAACCACGCTTAAAATACACCTTTTCAGGCACGCGCAACCATAGCATATTCTCCCTGCGGTGCGCCACCGTTTTGATATTGAGAAGTTCCTGCACGCCCACGTTTTCGCAAACGCTATTACCGCCCCAAGAGCCGCAACCAAGTGTTAACGACGGGGTTAGACGGAAATTATACAAATCCCCAATGCCGCCTTGCGAAGAGGGTGTATTGAGCAAAATTCGGCAAGTTTTCATACGGGCGCAAAAAGCGTTTAACCTATCTTTTGCCCTCTCTTCATTAAGATAAATCGCCGCCGTATGCCCTAAGCCCCCGCCATGCACCAATTCGTCCGCTTTATCAAGCGCGTCCGCAAAATCGGCGTATTGGTACATTGCCAAAACGGGTGAAAGTTTTTCCTTGGCAAACGGCTCTTCTTCGCCCACCGATTGCACTTCGCCCACCAATACTTTCACTTCGCCTGCCACGTCTATACCACAAAGCGTAGCCACCTGTTGCGCCGTTTGACCGACAATCTTGGCGTTTAATACGCCGTCAAGAAACATCGTATCACGCACTTTTTGCTTTTCTTCCTCGTTTAAAAAGTATGCGCCCTGCGATTGGAGTTCTTTTTTGAACGCCTCGTATATCGTGTTCGATACTATCACCGATTGCTCGGATGCGCATATCACCCCGTTATCAAACGTTTTGGAGTGCATAATGGACGCCGCCGCCGTGCGAATATCCGCCGTTTCGTCCACGATAACGGGCGTATTCCCTGCGCCCACGCCGATTGCAGGTTTGCCCGACGAATACGCCGCTTTTACCATTGCAGGTCCGCCCGTAGCCAAAATAATATCCGCCTCTTTCATAAGCATTGCGGAAATCTCTACCGACGGCGTTTCTATCCAAGCGATTATATCTTTGGGCGCGCCTGCCTCCACCGCCGCTTTTAAGACGGTTTTCGCCGCCTCTATCGTGCAATTCTTCGCCCGTGGATGAGGCGACAAAATAAGCCCGTTCCGCGTTTTTAAGCAGAGCAGGGCTTTGAATATCGCCGTAGACGTAGGGTTCGTCGTCGGCACAACCGCCGCGGCAACCCCGATAGGCTCGGCAATGCGCGTGTAACCGTTTGCCTCGTCCTCTTCGATTACGCCGCACGTTCTTTCATTTTTATAACGATGATAAATATATTCGGCGGCATAGTGGTTTTTCAGTACCTTGTCCTCAAAAACACCCATGCCTGTTTCTTCTACGGCAAGCCTTGCAAGACGCAACCTGTCCGCATTGGCGGCAAACGCCGCCGCTTTGAAAATGCAATCCACTCTTTCTTGCGAGTAGGTAGCAAACTCTTTTTGCGCCTCACGCACTCGCCCTAATAGCGACAAAAGCGTTGTTTCGTTGTCTTTCTTTTTATCCACTCTTTCCCCCTTGCGCGCCGTAATCACGCAAGAACGGGAAAACGGAACGTCTTATTGTCTGTCGTTTTTGTACAACTGACCGGCGAGCATCGCCAAAGAGGCTGCCAAATCTTCCGTTTTGAGTACGATATCTTTGGGAACGCGCAAAGGTGCAGGCGCGAAATTCCAAACGGCTTTTATCCCTGCCTCCACCAAACGGTTAAGCACGTCTTGCGCCGCTTGCTTGGGCACGGTGATAATGCCTATTTTTACTTGGTGCGCGGAAACAAATTTTTCAAGCTCGTCCAAATGCAAAACTTTTTTGCCTGCAACGGTTTTCCCCACAAGTTTCTTATCCACGTCAAACGCCGCAAGAACGTTTAAGCCGTTGCTTTTGAAACCCTCGTAACCGAGGAACGCGCGGCCAAGACCGCCCGCCCCAACGACGATGGCATCGGAAAGGTTGTCGTAGCCCAAGAATTTTTCAATATCGACAATCAAACGACTGACGGCAAAACCCAAGCGCGGACGTCCCGATTGAGAGGAAACGAGCGCCAAGTCTTTGCGTACAAGTACCGACGATACGGAAATATTTTGCGCAATAACGGTGGAAGATATGTATTTCTCCCCCTTGGAATTTTCTTCTTGTAAAAAACGCAAATACAGCGGCATACGCGCAATGGTTGCCTTGGATATCTCTTTCCCCGTTTCACTTTCAAATATCTTATCTTTCATAAAATTCTTCGCTCCTTTTCTTTATTATAAAGGCATTATCGATAAAAATCAAGCGATTATAAAAACCGAGCGATAAAAAATCGCTCGGTTTACTATCAATATTTTCTCCAAACCATCTTATCTACGACGCCCGTATAGCTTTGGATAAGTTTCACTACTTTCGTGGAAACGTTTTCCTCTACGTAATCGGGCACGGGAATACCGTGATTGTTATCTACCGTCAATTGCACCGCCGTATCTACCGCTTGCAAAAGGTGTTTTTCGTCAATGCCTGCAAGCACGAAACAAGCTTTATCAAGCGCCTCGGGACGTTCCGTACTCGTACGGATACACACCGCGGGGAAAGGCTTGCCAAGGCTTGTGAAAAAGCTGCTTTCCTCGGGCAAAGTGCCGCTATCCGATACAACGGCAAACGCGTTCATTTGCAATTTATTATAATCGTGGAAACCCAAAGGTTGTTGGCAGATTACGCGCTTATCAAGCACGAAACCGCTTGCCTCCAAACGCTTTTTACTTCTGGGGTGGCAGGAATACAAAATAGGCATATCGTATTTTTCCGCCATCTTGTTAATCGCCGTAAAGAGGGAAAGGAAATTCTTTTCCGTGTCGATATTCTCCTCTCTATGCGCCGACAAAAGAATATACTTCTTCGCTTGCAAACCAAGCCTTTCCAATACGTCGCTCTTTTCGATATCCGCAAGGTTGTTATGCAACACCTCCGCCATCGGCGAGCCCGTAACGTACGTTCTTTCCTTGGGAAGTCCGCAATCGGCAAGGTATCTTCTTGCGTGTTCGGAATACGCCAAGTTTACGTCGGAAATGATATCGACGATACGGCGGTTGGTTTCTTCGGGCAAGCACTCGTCCTTGCATCTATTGCCTGCCTCCATATGGAAGATAGGGATATGCAAACGTTTTGCCGCAATAGCGGAAAGACAGCTGTTGGTGTCGCCCAAAATCAAAAGCGCGTCGGGCTTGCACGCCGCCATCAATTTATACGAGCAGTTGATAATATTGCCCACCGTTGCGCCCAAATCGTCGCCTACGGCGTGCATATACACTTCGGGGTCAGCAAGTTTCAAGTCCTTAAAAAACACCCCGTTAAGGTTGTAATCGTAGTTTTGTCCCGTATGCGCCAAAATACAATCGAAGTATTGACGGGCTTTATTGATAACCGCCGCCAAACGGATAATTTCAGGGCGCGTGCCCACAATTATCAATAATTTTAATTTACCGTTCTCTTGGAATTTTACATCCGAGTAATCCAATTTCATTTCCATAACTTTATTTCTCCTCGCCTTGCGGCTCAAATATTCTTAATTGTTCGTATATTTTTCTACGCTTTTTCGCCTCGGGCAACGTCTGCGTTAAAGAAGTACGCTTGCCTATGCACATTAAAAAAACGTTTTTTATCGCTTTCCATACAAAGATAAAAGGATACAGTAGCCATACCTTCTTGACGATTGGATACCGCCACAAAATTGATTGATGTAACGAGCGTATCAGCGTTGCAATCGGTCCGCGGTTTTTTTCGTCCTTTTTCTCTATGAGCTGCGCGCTTTTTGAATACGCCTTATCCTTATTCCCAAAGTTGCCTGCCGTAAACATATCGGTTAGCAACTGTTTACAAAGTTCTTCCTCTATTTCTTGCGCCCAATGTGGACAAGCTATCCCAAGATACAACGCCGCCGTTTTGGTGAGCGCGCACGCATAACGATACACGCCTATTTCCTTAAAGAACGGGAGGAGCGTTTCCTGCCAATAGCCTTGGTTTTGCGTAGACTGCACAAACGCCGCCCAATCGCATAAATGCCTAAGCCCCATACCGTAACCCGTTTGGTGGCTTAGTGCGTGTAGCAAGATGATTACGCCGTGATGAACTGCGCTTGGCGCACAACCCTCGAAAAAGTCCGTTTTATGCGTTTCGCTATCCTTAAATATTCTTTCGAAAAACAAGCGAGTACGCTCTCCCAATTCACCGCTTGGCATACCGGGCAAATCGAAGTGCATTTCCGCCGTCACGCTATCCTTTTTGAAATTAACGTGGTACACGTGCACGTCCTTTTGGTCGACAAAGCCGTTCTTTTCCAAAACTTGGGCGATTTGTTTACGCATACGAGGCTCGATATAAAAATCAATATCCCCTAAAAGACGTAAATCGGGACGAGGGTAATACGCCGACGTTACCGTGCCTTTTATGATAACGTACGGGAAATTGTTTTCCTTTAACACCTCTATCAAATCCGCTTGCGTTTGCAAGATGTTCATATTTTTTTGCATATGCATAAACGCGCGCATCTTCCAATCGTTATACACTTCTTGGGGGATATATTTTTTGTATTCCCCAAGCCTATCAAAGCAGGCAAGCGTAATCGTTTGATATTCGCATTCTTGCAATACAACGCTCCAATCAAGCGCCGATAAATCCGTTTTCGACCAAACGAGAGCGGACGGAGTTTGGGATATACCGCGTTCCGTCAAATGCAATACCATTTGTTGTTCTCTCGTAAAGGTCGTCATAATTTTATTCCACTATTTCAAAAAACGTATCGGGGCGGCTTTTGTCAAATGGCTCGTTCGCCCACATCACCGTCACCAAATTTTCCGTATTGGAAAGGTTGATGATGTTATGCGTATATCCAGGCAACATATGCACCGCTTGAATTTTATCGCCGCTCACCTCGAAATTGAGCACCTCGTTCGTGCCGATTTTTCGTTGTTGAATTAAGCCTTTGCCCGATACGACGATGAAAAATTCCCATTTCGTATGATGCCAATGTTGCCCTTTCGTAATCCCTGGTTTGGATACGTTAATCGACACCTGTCCGCACTTTTCCGTTCTTAAAAGCTCGGTAAAGCTACCCCTTGCGTCCACGTTCATATTCAAATCGAACGCAACTTTATCCTTGGGCAAATAGCTTAAATACGTCGAATACAATTTCTTCGCAAAACTGCCCGTGGGAATTTCGGGAATTATCAACGTTTCGCTTTGCGCTCTAAACTTGTAGAGCAAATCTACGATTTCCCCAAGCGTTACTTTATGCGTCGTCGGCACGTAATAGTACCTACCCGTATCGCTTGCCACGGGCGTTAAGCCATCGTAATCGCAACGATTTCCCTTGCTCTCTAACAAATCGAGCATTTCTTGCACCAAATCGTCGATATAGAGGAGTTCAAGTTCCACCGCTCTATCGTTTACCGTGATAGGCAAATCGTTTGCGATATTGTTGCAAAAGGTCGCAACGGCGCTGTTATAATTGGGGCGGCACCATTTCCCAAACAGGTTAGGAAAACGATAAACGCATACCTGCCCACCGCATTTTTGCGCATAGTCGAAGAAAAGTTCTTCTCCTGCTTTTTTGCTCTTGCCGTATTCACCCTCGCCGTAACGCCCGATAAGCGTGGCTTGGATGGAAGAAGAGAGCATAAGAGGCGCTTTGTTGTGGTATTTTTTAAGCGTATCGAGAAGAGTGGACGCAAAGCCGAAATTGCCTTGCATAAACTCTTCTTGCGTTTGCGGACGGTTTACGCCTGCTAAATTGAAAACAAAATCGGCGTCTTTGCAATACGTGTCTAAATCGGCAGGCGTGCTGTCAACGTCGTATTCGTAAACCGCGTCAATTGTAAGCGCAGGGCGCGTTTTGTCCTTCCCCTCTTTTAAGTTGTATAAAGCGGAGCAAAGGTTTTTACCTACAAACCCCTTTGCGCCTGTTACAAGAATTTTCATAGCTCGTCCTTATTTTTTAAGTTCTTCTTGAATATAGGTAAGCGAGGCAATCTTCGCCTTCGTTTCTTCCACCGTCAAAAGTTGCGTGTTGTTGGAATTGAATTCCGTCAAAGGATTGCGCTCTACGTCCCCTTGCTTGAAATACTTGTCGTAGTTAAGCCCACGCTTGTCGCAAGGTACGCGATAGAAGTTGCCAAGGTCGATTGCGTTTGCGCATTCTTCGTTGGTTAAAAGCGTTTCGTACATTTTTTCGCCGTGACGGATACCGATAACCTTGATATTTTCTTTGTCGCCGCCAAAGAGCTCGCAAACTGCCTCCGCTTGCGTTTTAATGGTGCAAGCAGGTGCTTTTTGCACGAGAATATCGCCGCTTTGACCGTATTCGAAAGCGAACAAAACAAGGTCTACCGCCTCTTCCAAGGACATAATAAATCTCGTCATACTCGGGTCGGTGAGCGTAATAGGCTTGCCTGCACGAATTTGGTCAATCCAAAGGGGAATAACGCTGCCGCGGCTGCACATTACGTTGCCGTAACGAGTGCAACAAATCTTCGTCTTTTCAGGAGCAACCGTACGAGATTTTGCAACGATTACCTTTTCCATCATTGCTTTGCTCGTGCCCATTGCGTTTACGGGATACGCCGCCTTGTCCGTCGAAAGACAAACGATATTTTTTACGCCTGCGTCAATTGCCGCCGTAAGGACGTTTTCCGTGCCGATTACGTTGGTTTTAACCGCCTCAATGGGGAAGAATTCGCAAGACGGCACTTGTTTCAACGCTGCTGCGTGGAATATGTAATCTACGCCGTGCATAGCGTTTCTAATGCTGGCGATATCACGTACGTCCCCGATATAGAATTTAATTTTTTCAGCCACCTCGGGCATTTTTGCTTGGAATTCGTGACGCATATCGTCTTGTTTTTTCTCATCACGCGAGAAAATACGAATTTCCCCGATATCCGTTTTCAAAAAGCGGTTAAGCACGGCATTACCAAAGCTCCCCGTGCCACCCGTAATCAACAACGTTTTATTCGTAAACAATCCCATTTTATTTTTCTCCTTTTAATATCTCGCAGGCGTAATAAAACTTATATTTCAAGAATTTCGCCAATTCTTTTAACTCATCGCTAATCAGCTTTTTTAATAAGCCTTTCGTAAAATGTTTTAGCCTCATATTTCTATTGAAATAATCATCTCAATAGTCTTCCGTGTAGCCGTTCATACCAGCAACAAACACCTCTTTAACTCCTGCCGCATTAATCATCTTTAAGACCATCAATCCGCCGTTGGCATAAATTTCTTTTCTCGAAAAGGCCTAGTTATTGATATATCCTCCATCACGGAGGGTGCAATCCAAAAAATGAATTTTACCCATTTATATTTTATCTCTTATTTTATTAGTCGGTATAATTTTCTTCCAACCACGCCTTGGCAATAATTAAATCAACCTCTTTATGGATATCAATAGATTCGTCAATCTCAATATAAGCAATATTGTCACCCATGAATCCCCACGGCTGTTGACCTTCACCTTTGCTTTCCATCAATTTCTTTATGTTTAACGTCCAGAAATTATGTGACAAGAAATAGCAGGGAGGCAAATCTTGTCTATTGGTGGAAATCTTACCCGTAATTCCCTTTTCATACATTTGCAAGCGGCCATTTACATCCACCGTTTTTGCTCGCAACGGGTGATGGTCGTTATCTTCATATACAGGCACTACCGCGCTAATGGACATATCCTCTTTCATCATTTGTATCGACTTTTCAATCCATTCCGATTTAATCGTTACGTTGTTTGCAAGTACGACCACTAAAATATCGGGCATACCTGCGCTACTTTCTTCCATAACCTTTAATGCGTGCATAATACAATCGACGTGTTGGCTTGTCGGCAATGCCAATTCCGCAGGGCGTACAATTGGCGTATGTCCCAACTTTTCCGCCTCTTTCAAAATCTTTTCGTCATCACTACTGCAATAAAGTTTATCTATGCTTTTACTTTTTTGCGCTGCGTTTGCAGGATAATATAAAACAGGTCTTCCCAATAAATCTAATACGTTTTTATCCTTTAACGTGTTATTTCCGCGCCCCGTAAGCAATCCGTATACTTTCATTTCTTTCCTCCGTTTTTACATGTATTCTTTGGTTCTTTTTTTCAAATAATCAAGATAACTTTCGTATTCTACTTTATCTTTCAATTTTTGCATAATACTTACCACCGATTTTTCGTCTTCCATCAGCCACGTTTCAAATCCATAAATAGCCTTAGGAACGTAATCGGCATATTTTACCGACACGGTTGGAGCATCAAACTGAGCAGCCTCGTATAACGTCGTAGACGATACGGTAAGTTGAACAAATGCTTTATTAAGGATTTCAAACAGTTGAGAAGTATTTCCATATACCTCTATGCCGTCGATTTCCTTTTTATAAAGCTCTTTGGCTTTCTCGTTCTCTCTTGGGTGCAACTTTACCCCCAAACGATACTGCGACCAAAACGAATCCTTATCCATTTCCGCTTTTACCATTTTCAAAATGCTAATAACGGATTTATAATAGTCGTTGCCCGTGCCGTCTTGCTCATACGATTGCGAGGCAAACACCACAAGTTTCCGCTCTTCCGCTTGAATATTTTGACTTTGCTTATATTTATGAATACGAGGATTACCAACAACCTCTATTCTATCCGCCTCAAAAATAGAATTTTCAACCAATAATTTCTTCGTGGCCTCACCATAGACAAGCAATGTGCGTTTAAAGAAATCCAAGTTACTTTCCTTTACAAATTGCGGATAGATATATCCTGCGTGGTAAGACATAATAATGCCGTGTTGAAGTTCTATGGACTGCGGATTATTTTGAAGAGCAGGAATAATATTCTCCCTTGCCCCACCCCAAAAGTCAATCGCGTATTGTACGTTTTTGAAACGCTTAAAATACTTCCCAAACAGTTTTTGATAAACAACCGTCGTTGCGTAAGATTGCGGCAAATGCTCTTTTAAGTATTCCACCGCCTTTCTCTCGCCGTCCGTTTCCGCCACAACCTTCTCAAACTGCGGCATAATTGTTTGTCGGCATTCTTCACAAAGCTTTGCGTATTCCTTTTTATGGAATAGCGAATACAATTTCAATCGCAACGAAAAATAATCGAGCGGACAATACTTATCTTTGTTTTCGTCGGTAAAATACGCATTGTCGTACGCTCCATTTCTGCTTGGCCATTCGAACACGCAAGCATTGGGATACTTGTCCATTAAAAACTCCGCTGCCAAATTTCGACCTTTATCTCTGCGATAAACGGTGGACGTAAAAATCAGCGTTTGTTTTTTACGCATTTTTCTTTTTTTGAAAAATCCGCCGATAATGCGTTTTATGGATATCCCGTCTTTGCCTTGTTCCTGTACGGACGAAACCGCCGCCGTTCCATCGTGCAAAAGCTGCATTACGCTATCACGAAAACACGTATAAATCGGCACGCCACCGACAAGTATTTCATACAAAAACGGATATTTATTTTCAAAAGCAAACAATTCGCTTTCTTGTTTCACGGTTTACTCCTTATCTTTTGCCGTATTTATTTAAGCAATCCTCAAAATACGTTTCGTATTCTTTAATCAATACCGACCAGCGGTAGTTTTGGATAATATCAAAAGCCGATTTGGACATTTGTTGATAGATATCAGGATTGTCCAATAGATATTGCACCTTTTTCTTCATCTCGTCAAGATTTGCAACCCCAAACCCATTTACCCCGTCTTGAATATAATCCACAGTATAACACTCGTTGATATAGATAGAAGGAACGAACGACATCATTGCTTCTCCTATCACCTTTGGCAATCCCTCTTTATCCGAAGTCATCAAAAGCAAATCCGCTTTTTCCAACTCTTTATAAACCTTTTCGTTGGGAATACGGCCAAGGCATTGAATGTTAGAAATATTTTCAGCCCTTATAGATTCTTTTATCCCCTGTAATTTATCCCCGTCTCCAATCATAGTGAATTGCAAATCAGGAAAAGCTTTTGCACAGTCTAAAAGATATTGCGGACGCTTCCTATCAATAACAGAGCCTATCCAAACCACGTTTTTTATCTCTTTTTTTTCTCTTGCCTCAGTGGCAATCTCGTTTACACCAAGATATAATAATTTACTATCATAATCCCAGCATTTTTTTACACTCTCTTGCACGCATTGGCTAATCGAAAAATAATCGTCCATCGAATTATTGAAAAACGACTTTTGATACATATCGTCCGCAGGAATTTGCTCACCTACGACTCCTTCAACAGATGAAACAAGGACTTTTTTTCCTTTATTCTTTTTAGCAAATTGAACGTCCATAATTTCTGATTTCGGCAAATAGTAGATATCGCATTTTGCGCGGCGCATTTCCCAAAGCTTGCTCCATTTCCATACGATACGGTGATGCCAAAGACGATGCAATTTGATGCCCATATCCTTGTATGCTTTTTTATCAATGGGCATTTTTGAGGTATACATCGTATGCACTTCAAATTTATCTTTATCAAGATACTTTGCTATATTATCGCAGTTGATGTTTTGCGCATTAGCAAAATTAACGTACGCACCCAAAAATATTTTAATTTTTTTCATAAAAGACCTTTCTTGTTATTTTTTCAATTCTTGCTTGATTTGCGTGGTGGAAATCTCCGGAGTTCTCGGCAAATACACAACTTCGCAGTAGTCCTTCAAGAAATCGAATTTCCCTTCCCAATCGTTACCCATAACGAACGTGTCAATATGATATTCTTTTACGTCCGTCACCTTTTGTTCCCAATTTTCTTCGGGAATAACAAGGTCTACGTAACGAATCGCCTCCAAGAGTTTCTTTCTTTGTTCATAAGAAAAGTAACATTTCTTTTGTTTTTGATTCCAGTTAAACTCGTCCGTGGAAAGCACAACAACCAAATAATCGCCAAGTGCTTTTGCACGACGCAATAAGTTTATATGCCCGTAATGCAACAAATCAAACGTACCGTAAGTAATAACTCTCTTCATCCTTTTTCTCCTTTATAAATCCGTCGGCCAAGCCTCGATATCGTATCGCACAGCCGTCGGCAATTTTTTATTTTTAGCGTATATATGCCCGATATTCAAATCTCCCCAAAGACGCTTTCGTTCTCTTTCGCCAAGCAAACGTAACGCTTGTATCGCCTTTCTACTGCCAAGCCGTTTTGCGAAACGTAAACGTCTTTCCTTTCTTCTCTCCTTAGGAGACAAGCGGTTGTATACGTTG